>NZ_JBVHOQ010000050.1:0-49481 GCF_055568375.1 Streptomyces sp. NPDC026062 | reverse complement strand
GCGGCTGGACAGTACAACCGGAAGACAGCCCAGCAGGGCGTCAGTCAGACCCAGAGCCACAGCCACCGGAACCTCAGTATCAGCATCAATGTCAGTCCCCATCCCTAGGATCACGGCATGCCTGACGCCTTCACTGTCCTGTGGACCCATGACACGTGCCGTGCACTGCGGAAGGCGGGCCGTGTCGGCGAGCGGCCGCCGGTCGCCTTCAGAACAAGGCCGGGCCCGGGTAGCGCCATCCGTCTGCCCGGTAACAAGTGATCACCTGCACCCCGTCATGGACGTCACCCGCTGTTGCGGGCGGTGCCGTCGGCGGGCCTGCCTCTCCTCGTTGTGCCGGGCGTACCGTGGCAGCGTGACAGACGAAGACCTGGGGCGAACCTTGCGCCGCTTGCGTCATCTGGCCTCTCTGACTCAGGAAGAGCTGGCTGAGCGGTCCGAGGTGTCCGTGGATGTGATCCGTCAGCTCGAACAGGGGCGGAAGCATTCGGCGCGCCTCCCCACGCTGCACGCGCTGGCGAAGGGGCTCGGTGTGGAGCTGACCACGCTTCTGGGAGACCCGCCCGCTGTGGCTTCCACGGGGGAGAACGACGGACCGCGCTTCGTAGCGGTGCGCCGTGCCATCATGCCTGCGCTCTGGGGACCGGAGCCGGAACTGCCGGGTCCCGACTTCTCGTTGGACCGCCTGCGGGAGCAGATCGCGGACGGCTGGACCCAGTACCACGCAGCCGAGTTCGACATGGTGATGAAGGCGCTGCCGGAGTTGATCTCGGATGCCCGCAGGGTCACAGCCTCGGACAACCACAAGGACGAAGATCGCCGGGCCGGGTTCGCGGCCCTTGGCAAGGCTCTTCAGCTCGCCGGGCACGTCGCCGTGCGGATGGGGAAGACGGACCTTGCTCTCATCAGCTTGGAGCGCGCGATGGACGCGGCGGGGCAGTCCTCCGATCCGCTGCTTCTTCCGATGATCGTCAACTCCACGGCGTGGACGTATCAGCGGCAAGGACGCCTGGAGGACGCGTTGGGCATCGCGCTCAGTACCGCCGATGACATGGCGAACGCAGGCCGTACGGGCACGGCCGACGGTCTGAAGGTGTGGGGTGCTCTGACCATGAGCGCCGCCACGTCCGCCGCACGGAGCGGCGACTACGAGCGAGCGGCGGCGATGATGGAGAGGGCGGAGAAAGAAGCCGCCCGCGTCGCGAAGTTGCCCGATGGCGGGGACAACCGCATGGTCAGCGTCTTCAGCCCGTCGTCGGTCCGCATCGAGCGCGTCCGGCTGGCCGTCCAGTACGGGCACCCGCAGGATGCCCTGACGCTGGCCGAAGGGATGCGGCTGAGCAGAGACACGCCGCCGTCCTGGCGGACATGGCTGCTGCTGGACGTGGCACGGGCCCACACGGACATCGGGGATGCGGCCGGCGCGGTGAAGACCCTGGAGTCCCTCCGCCGTGTGGGGCCGACGTGGATGCGGCACCACACGCTGGCCGTCGCCATCGTGCGTGACCTGTGGGCGCTACCCAACCACCCTCCCGGCCTGCGGTCGTTGGCGGAGTTCCTGGGGATCGATTGAGAGGACCGTGCCCCGTCGGCGGTACGACCGCCCCGGCGCGCGGTCGATCTGCCAGGTCGTGCGGGCGTACCGGGAGGGGTGCAGGTGAGCTCACTTGTCGCAGTTGATCGACATGGCCGCACGCCGCACGTCATCGGCACGCCTCCTCCTTCGGACAGGAGCGGCAGCTGCGCGGAAACCAGCGGACCACCGACCTGTGTGCCTCGGTCAGCTGCGGGCCGAGGTCGCGGACCGCTCCGGTGTGCAGGGCCGTGCCGCAGAAGACGCAGTGCACACACCTCGCTGTTGCTGGGCGGACAGCGTGACGACCGGAGGCAGCGCGACGAGCCGCCTGTCGGGTGGGGGTTCCGGGGTGGAAGGATGGTGCATGGTCGGTCTCCTGGTGATTTCAGGTTCTGACTGGCCCCGGCCGAGCGGAGGTGCGAACTCCGGTCCGGGGCCGTTCTGTTGCTACGGGACCGTTGGCCGGCCTCGCGAGGACGAAGTTAAACCCCGGGCTTGATTAACGTCAAGCCCGGGGTTTACAGTCGTGCCGGCCGCGCCGCAGGAGGGAGCGCGGGGATGGTGAACGACCCTGAGCAGATCCAGGAGGTGGAACGCCTGGTGGACGCCATCGCGGCATTCAGGGACATCGAGGACGACGAGGCTTGTGCTGTAGCCGTGTCGCGAGTGTTGGAGGACTGGCCCGGCTACCAGACGAAGCTCCGGCAACTGCGGCAGCAGCGTGTCAACGCCCTGAAGGAGCAAGGCAGGACATGGAAGGAAATCGGGCAGCTCCTCGGAGGCGTCTCCGCAGCCCGTGCCCAGCAGATCGGCAAGGGGCTGAGCGGAGCGCAGCGGCGCCGGGCGGACAAGGAAGCCCAAGGGCCTGCTGAAGAGAAGGATTCGCCCCGATCGTAGGTCCGGTACCCGCGTGGTGACCACTCCCACGCCCTGAGGTGTCCGGAAAAAGAAGCCCCTTCCGCGGCCCGCCCGGCCGCCCCTCACCCCACGGAATGTGATGCGCCATCCCACCGGCGCGGCTTCGTGCTGCGCTTCTCCGGCATGCCCGGATCCGGCCTGGATCCCTGTTCCCCGCCTCCTTCAGGAGCCCGGCACGACGGCTTCGCGGCGGGCCGGGCCGCGTGTGTGGCTGCGGGCGGTGGTGTGGCTCGTGGAGGCCGGGCCGCACCGGCGGGCGGGGCCGACGACGCTGGTCGTCGCGCGGGATCTGGCCGGGCGGATGGACTACCGGCTCGGCTACGTCCTGTACGACCTGGAGGGCACCGCCGCCCGGTGCGGGGTGTCGGTGGCGACCGTGAAACGGCATGTCCGGGTGTTACGGGAGCTGGGTGCGCTCGTGTGGCGGCGGCCCGGGACGAAACGGAATCTGCACCTGCCCGGCCGTCGGTACGCGGGTACGGCGACGGTCTACGCCGCGACGGTTCCGGCCGTGTACGACGCGGCGATGGGCCACCGCCTCGAAGGCGTCGGCTACGGGGCGCGGGTGTGCGGGGTGACGGACGCGGGGCGGGACCGCGCGGTGCGGGCGGCGCAGCCGAAGCCTCGGGGAAACCGCAGTTCAGGCGGGCGTGCGCCCCATTCTCCCGGGCCCCACCACGACGTACGCAAGCCGGTGCGGACAGCGAGAGGATCCGCACACCGTGACGACAGAGACGAGCAAGCGCCCGCTGTGTCCGACGGGCCCCGCACGGCCCAGTACACGCCCCCGCACGCCCCCGCACGCAGCCTCGCACCGCCCCCCGCACGGACCCGGCCGCGCCACCGTGGGTCCTTGGGTCAGGCCTCGGCGTGGGCAGTCGCGGCCTCAGGCCTCGGTGCGGGCGGTCGCGGCCTTCTGGGGCTGTTCCCCGGCTCCGACGATCGCTCGGCGCCGGGCCGGGACGCCCGGGATCGGGTGGGCGACGCCCCAGGCCGCGCCCTTGCAGACCAACTCCTTGTAGAACGCGGCGACGCGGCCGGTCAGGGCCGTGCTGACCGCGCGGTCGTCGGCGGTGACGTACTGGATGAGGCCATCCTTGCGGCCCAGCGAGATGCACTGGTTGAAGTAGCGGAGCGGGGTCTTCGGCAGCTTCGCGCCCGTCAGGCGCGCCGCGATCGCGTCGGCGGCCTGCCAGGCGGTGGGGACGCCCGAGGCGCACGACATCCGCAGCGGCTTGTCGCCGGGGCCCGCCGCCAGGGCCGCGTCGCCGATGGCGTAGACGTCCGGGTGCGAGAGCGAGCGCATGGTCGCGTCGACGACGATCCGGCCGGTGTCGGAGACCTCCAGGGTGGTGGCCGTCGCGATCGGGTGGACGGCGAATCCGGCGGTCCAGACGGTGACGGCGGCAGGGAGTGAGGTGCCGCCCGCCGTGATGACGTGGTCGGGGGCCACCTCGGTGACCTCCGTGTGCTCGTGCACCGTGATGCCGAGCCTGCCGAAGACCTTCCGCAGGTGTCCGCGGCCCTTGGGCGAGAGCGTGTCGCCGAGGCCGCCGTGCGCGGCGAGGGCGATGTCGAGGTCCGGGCGGGCCTCGGCGAACTCGGTCGCGGCCTCCAGGCCGGTGAGGCCGCCACCGATGACGAGTACCCGCGCGCCGGCTTCCAGGCGGGCGAGGCGTTCGCGCAGCCTGAGCGCGCCGGCGCGGCCGGAGATCTCGTGGGCGTGCTCGGCGGTACCGGGGACGCCCTGGCTGTTCCAGCCGCTGCCGAGGGCGTACACGAGGGTGTCGTACGGGAGTTCCTCCGCGCCGTCCACCTTCGCGTTCGTACCCGACTCCACGCTCGCGTTCACGACGGTGACGCGCTTGCGGTCGGCGTCGACGGCGGTGACCTTCGCGTACTTCAGTCCGACTCCGGTGCCCGCGAACATCTCGTCGAAGGGCCTGGGCGTCAGCTCCTGGCCGGCCGCGAGCTGATGCATCCGGACGCGCTCGACGAAGTCGGGTTCGGCGTTGACGAGAGTGATCGCGACGTCTTCGCGGCGCAGTCGCTTGGCAAGACGGCCGGCGGCGATGGCTCCCGAGTACCCGGCTCCGAGGACGATGACACGGTGCTGCTGCATATCCCTGCTCCTGTCTCGCGCGGTTTCCACCCCTGAACCGGGCAGCCCGCCGTTTCCTGACAGATGAGAGAAGTGATCCACGCCACAGTGGCGTCAGAACGCGTTGAACAGGGGTTCTCCGTGGTCGGACGCCGCCCAGCGCCGGGTGGCGCGTTCGAGTTTGTCGGGGTTGACCTGGTTACGGAACGCGGCGATGCCCTCGGCGGTGATCTCCGGGCACATGACGCCGATGATCCGGCCGTCGATGACGGCCAGGACGGCGGGGGCGCCGTTGGCCGTCGTGACGTGGACTTCCGGGGAGCCGCCCGTGAGGGCGCGCTTGGCCTTGCTGGGCTTGAACAGGCCGCGCATGAACTTCGCGACCGCGAGGGCGCCCTCGAACGCCGTGGCGCGGGCCGGGACCTTGCCGCCGCCGTCGCCGACCGCGACGGCGTCCTCGGTGAGCAGCCGCACGAGCGGCTCGGTCCGGCCGCTGGTGGCGGCCGCGAGGAACTCCTCGACGATCCGGCGCGCGGTCGCCCCGTCGATCTCGGTGCGGGTCCTGCCGTGCGCGATGTGCTTCCTGGCCCGGTGGAGGATCTGCTGGGCGGCGGCCTCGGTGAGATCGAGGATCGCGGCGATCTCACGGTGCGGGTAGCCGAACGCCTCGCGCAGTACGTACACCGCCCGTTCGTTCGGGGACAGACGCTCCATGAGGGTGAGGACGGCGTACGAGACCGAGTCGCGCTGTTCGGCGGTGTCGGCGGGGCCGAGCATCGGGTCCCCGGCGAGCAGCGGCTCGGGGAGCCACTGGCCCACGTAGGTCTCCCGCCGGGCGCGGGCCGAAGTGAGCTGGTTGAGGCACAGGTTGGTGAGGACCTTCGTCAGCCAGGCCTCGGGGACCTCGATCCGGTCCACATCGGTGGCCTGCCAGCGCAGGAACGTGTCCTGCACGGCGTCCTCGGCCTCGCTCGCCGAGCCGAGGAGACGGTAGGCGATGGCCTCCAGGCGGGGCCTGGAGGCCTCGAACCGTTCCACGTCCTGCACGGTCAGGGGCATGGCCCGGATCCTAGTGCGCGCGGGGTGCGTCCGGCCTCGCACCACTACGGTGCGGGCACGGCGCCCGAACCGTAGTGGTGTGGGCCCGCCGCGTCGCCGCGCGCGACCTCGGTGTGCACGCGCGGTCCTGTGCGGCGCGTGATCAGCCCCGGATGCGACGGACCTCGGCGACGAGGTCCGGGGGCAGCCCCGGTCCCGCGCACGCGTAGTCGATCAGCAGATTCCGGTAGGGGCTGTTCGTGAGTTCCGTTGCCAGGGCGGCCAGGGCGCGGAGGTCGTCGGACGAGCCGGACAGACGTGTGCGGTAGGCGGCGGCTGCCACGCGCAGGGAGATCTCCTGCGGTTCGTGTCGCAGGCCCTGTTCGGCCAGCGCCGCGGCGGCGGCGAAGTCGCCCTGTTCGGCACGTACGTCGCCGAGGTCCAGGTGGAGGGACCAGTTGCCGGGGTCCAGCATCAGGGCGTCCTCGAAGGCCGCGGCGGCCCGCTCCAGGTCGCCCGTGGCGCGCCAGGTGTTGGCTCGGGCCACCGCCGTCCACATGACCCGCTCGCGGTCGTCGGCGCGGTCGCACAGGGCGAGGGCGAGCCCGTAGCGGCCGCAGGCCCGCGGCAGCCGGGCCATCGCGGCCAGCGACTCGGGCACCGGACTGCGCCGGGAGACCCTGTCGATGGCGTGGAACCAGGGCACGAACCGCTCACGCATCTCGTCGCTGTCCAGGTCGTGGCCGTGGTCCAGGACCCGCAGACACGCCTCGGCCAGTGCCTCGGGGCTCACCGCGCCGAGAAGACCCGCATCGCCGAACCACGGAGCGGCGCCCCACGGCACGTCGGGCTTGGCGCCCGTGACCGAGCCCAGGGCCATCACCGCGTTGTCCATGTCCCCGTCGAGGAACAGGAAGTACGCCTGGGCCGGCACCGTGCCCAAGGAGCCGTCCTCTTCGAGGCCCGTCTTCAGCTCCGAGGCGCGGGTCCGCCGCAGACCGGCGAGGGCGGCGTACGGCTCCGGGGCGGAAGGCGCCGAGGCCATGGCGCCCACCAGCAACTTCACGGCGCCTACCGGATCTCCGCCGCAGTGGGCCATGACGCCGGCGAGGGTGACGCCCGTCGCCACTGACTGATTCGGCATGGCCCGAGAATATCCACGGCCGGCCGGACTGCCGGAGGCGCGTGGGTCCTTCAGGCCGCGGCAGGCGTGATGTTCTGGTTGGCGCGGAAGAAGTTGTCCGGGTCGTACGTGCGCTTGGCGGCGGCCAGGCGGTCGTACGTGCCTCGGTACGTGGCCCGGACGCGGTCCGGGGCCTCGGCCTCGCCGAGGAAGTTGACGTACGCGCCGCCCATCGAGTGGGGGTGCAGCTCCGTCCAGTAGTCGACGCACCACTGGCGGATCGTGTCGGCGTTCGCGGGGTCGGGGTCGATGCCGGCGACGATGCCGGACCACACGGCGTCCCGGTAGGCCCACGGGGTCTCGCCTGCGCCGACGCGGTGGGCCGCTCCGTCCACCGGGTACAGGTGCATGGTCGACAGGCCGGTCGGGAGAATGGCGCCGTACTTCGCGTGCACCTCGATCGCCGCGTCCGAGATCGCGTCGAAGAGGTCGCCGCGCCAGTACCACTGCAGTCCCTTGGGGATCAGGCCGTCGAACATGGTCTGGAGGGCGGGGTAGGGCATGGGGCTGGTGAAGTGGAAGGCCGGTGGCGCCGGGTCGTTGACCACCGAGAGGGTGTCCTCCAGCTTGCCGTCCGCCAGGTCGCCGGTGGAGCACCAGACCACGCCGCACATCTTCTGCCCGTGGATCTCCTCGGGGAACGGCGGTGCCGGCGGGACGGCCAGAAGGGCGAAGAAGCCGTACAGGTCGTCCGGCGCGGCGGGCAGGAAGTCGCGGTACCAGCGCAGCACCTCGGCCGTGCGTTCCACCGGCCAGACGGTCACCGCGACGCCGACCGTGTCCACCGGGTGCAGCCGGTACGTGAACGAGGTGACCACGCCGAAGTTGCCGCCGCCGCCCCGCAGCGCCCAGAACAGGCCGGGGTGCTCGGTGTCCGACGCGGTGACGAAGGTGCCGTCGGCCAGGACGACATCGGCCGAGACCAGGTTGTCGATGGTCAGGCCGTATGCCCGGGTCAGATAACCGTGCCCGCCGCCCAGCGTGAGGCCGCCCACGCCCGTCGTCGACATGATCCCGGCCGGTACGCCGAGGCCGAACGTGTGCGTCGCGTGGTCCAGGTCGCCCAGCTGGGCGCCCCCGCCCACCTGCGCCGTCCGTGCTCCGGGGTCGACGCGTACGCCGCGCATGGGGGACAGGTCGAGAGTCAGTCCGTCCTCGACCAGGCAGAGGCCCGGCCCGCTGTGACCGCCGCCGCGTACGGCCAGTTCGAGCCCCGCGTCCTGGGCGAAGGCGAGGGTGGTCCGTACGTCCGCCACGTCCGTGCACCGGGCGATGGCCGCGGGGCGCCGGTCGATCATGGCGTTGTAGAGGCTTCGGCTCTCGTCGTATTCCGCGTCCCCCGGCGCGACGACGGACCCCCGCAGGTTCGTGCGCAGGCCGTCGAGAGCGGTGCCGTCGATGCTGGTCATGGTGGAACACCTCTGAAGGATCCTTGGATCGAACCCGCCACCATCCAGTGTGACGCAGGTCACAACGTGGGGCCAGATATGGGAGCATGGCGGGTTCGTATCCGTCCGTATCCACGTCCAGGAGTCCGGGAGTTCACGCATGGGGTGGCAGTGCACCGGCCTCCGCTGGCCCGACGAGCGCGGCGGCCCCGTGCTCGGGTGGCGGAAGGGCCCGCAGGTGCGGGGGAGCGCTCCGGCGTACGGGACCGAGCTCGGATTCCGGGCCTCGGGGGAACGGACCTGCGTCGGGGCGCGCGGAAACGCCTGCCCGGTGGCGGCCCCGGTCTCCGGGCGGAGCACGGGTGCGCGCTGCCCGGAGTGCGGGCGGCTGGACCGGGCGCACTCGGTGGCCGCCGACACGATTCCCGACGACCCGCGCACGTACCGCGTGTATCTCGCCTGGTTCGGGGCCGGGATGGTGAAGGTCGGGATCACCGCCGAGGAGCGGGGGGCGGCCCGGCTGCGGGAGCAGGGGGCGGTGGTCTTCAGCTGGCTGGGGCGGGGACCGTTGATGGCGGCACGGCGGACCGAGGAGGTGCTGCGGGCCGCGCTCGGAGTGCCGGACCGGATTCCGTACGCGCGCAAGCGGGCGGTGCGCGGGGAGCTTCCGGGGCCGGCGGAGCGGGCCGGTGAGGTGGCGGATCTGTACGGGCGTGCGGTGGCACTCGACGGGGGCGGCGGGCCCGAGGCGCTGGAGCCGCTGCCGTTCGAGGCCGTCGACCACGCGGAGCTCTTCGGGATCGGCGGACCGGCCGTCGCGGTGGACGGGGGCACGGACGCGGACAGGGGAGTGAGGGGTGGCGGGGTGGTGCGTGCGGTGACCGGGCTCGTGGACGGGGGTGCGGTCGCCGGGCGGCTGGTCGCGGCGGCCGGACCCGATCTGCATCTGGACACCGGGGCCGGCGGGGTCGTCGTCGTGGACACCCGGCTGATGACCGGCTGGGCGCTGGCGGCGGCCGGGCCGGGGGACGGGGTGAGCGTGCCGACCGTCGTTTTGGGGGGTGGCCCCTCACAGGGCGGCCTGTTCTGACATTGTCGGAAGCTCCCGAAGAAGGAGCGCCGGATGAGTGACGATCGCGACGACGTGGTGCGGTTCTGGGAAGGGCTCGGGCTGCCCGGGCTCATCGACGTCCATACGCACTTCATGCCGGAGCGGGTGCTCCGCAAGGTCTGGGCGTTCTTCGACGCGGTCGGCCCGGCGACCGGGAAGGAGTGGCCGATCACCTACCGGCACGAGGAGGACGAGCGGCTGACGCTGCTCCGTTCGTTCGGCGTGCGCCGGTTCACCTCCATGCTCTACCCGCACAAGGCGGGCATGGGGGCCTGGCTGAACGGCTGGGCGGCCGAATTCGCCGGCCGGGTGCCCGACTGTCTGCACACCGCGACCTTCTTCCCGGAGGAGGGCGTCGAGAAGTACGTGGCGGAGGCCGTCGAGGGCGGCGCCCGGGTGTTCAAGTCGCACATCCAGGTCGGGGAGTACGACCCGAACGACCCGCTGCTCGAACCCGTCTGGGGGCTGCTCGCCGAGGCCGGCACACCGGTGGTCATGCACTGCGGCTCCGGGCCCGCGCCCGGCAGGTACACCGGTCCTGAACCCATCGGCCGGCTGCTCGCCCGGCACCCCCGGCTGAGGCTGATCGTGGCGCACATGGGAATGCCGGAGTACGCGGAGTTCCTGACGCTCGCCGAGACGTACCCGGAGGTGCGGCTCGACACGACGATGACGTTCACCGACTTCACGGAGGACGTCATCCCGTTCCCGGTGGCGGAGCGCGGGCGGCTCGCGGCGCTCGGGGACCGGATCCTGCTGGGAACGGACTTCCCGAACATCCCGTATCCGTACGCCCACCAGCTGCACGCCCTGGAACGGCTGGAGCTCGGGGACGACTGGCTGCGGGCGGTCTGCCACGACAACGCGCGGGCGCTGTTCGACTGCTGAGGCCGGGGCCGGGACGGGGCTGGGTCTGGGGCTGGGCCTGGGCTGAGGCCGGGGACGGGGCCGGCCGCCGCCTTCGGGTCTTTCTCAGGGAATTCACAGAATCGGGAAAGAACTCTCTCAGGGGCGTCTCAGAGGGTTGAGGCATGACGATGACGACCTCGCCCCAGGGGCGTACCGAAATGCTCAGGCCGGACCGGACCCCCGTCCGGGTCCTGGTGGTGGACGACGAGGCCCCGCTGGCCGAGCTGCTCTCCATGGCGCTTCGCTACGAGGGCTGGGAGGTCCGCAGCGCGGGCGACGGCGCCGGCGCCCTGCGTACGGCCCGGGACTTCCGGCCCGACGCGGTGGTCCTCGACGTGATGCTGCCCGACATGGACGGCCTCGCCGTGCTCGGCCGGCTGCGCCGGGAGCTCTCCGAGGTGCCCGTTCTCTTCCTGACCGCCCGGGACTCCGTGGAGGACCGGATCGCCGGGCTCACCGCGGGCGGCGACGACTACGTCACCAAGCCGTTCAGCCTGGAGGAGGTCGTCGCCCGGCTGCGCGGGCTGATCCGGCGGTCCGGCACGGCGGCGGTACGCAGCGAGTCGACGCTCGTCGTCGGCGACCTGATGCTGGACGAGGACAGCCACGAGGTGAGCAGGGGCGGCACCAACATCCACCTCACCGCGACCGAGTTCGAGCTGCTGCGGTTCCTGATGCGCAACCCGCGCCGGGTGCTGAGCAAGGCACAGATCCTGGACCGGGTCTGGAACTACGACTTCGGCGGACAGGCCAACGTCGTCGAGCTCTACATCTCGTACCTGCGCAAGAAGATCGACGCGGGCCGGACACCGATGATCCACACCCGGCGCGGGGCGGGATACCTCATCAAGCCCGGTGAGTAGCCGCGTGAAACGGCTGACGAAGAGGCCGTGGACGCTGCGGACCCGGCTGGCCGTCTCCTCGGTGATGCTGATCGCGGTCGTCGCCGCCGTGATCGGCACGGTCACCGCCATCGCCTTCCACACCTACATGTACGGAAAGCTGGACGGCCAGCTCCGGGACATCGCCGTACGGGCCGGCCGGATGCCGGGTACGCCCGCACCCGGCGGGCCCGGGGGCAAGGATCCGCTCGGCTTCATCGGCATGGGCGGCGGCCAGCCCCTCAAGACGTTCGGCGCGCTCACCACGGACGGGGACGTCACCGATTCCGCGGTCGCCAAGGGCGGCGGCTTCGAGGCCTCGGAGAACACCGAGCCGCTGACCGGTGCGCAGAGCGCCGCGCTGGAGGCCGCCCAGGTGCCGGCGGACGGCAAGGCGCACGACGTCCAGCTGCCCGGACTGGGCGGCTACCGGGTGCAGGCCGCGGCCCCCACGAGCGACGGCACGACGGTCCTGGTCGGCATCCCGACCTCGGAGGTGAGCGGCGCGCTCCGCACCCTGATCCTCGTCGAGGTCTGCGTCACCGGCGCCGGACTCATCGCCGCCGGGATCGCGGGCGCCGCCATGGTCACGGTCGCCCTGCGGCCGCTGCGGCGGGTCGCCGCCACCGCGACACGCGTCTCCGAACTCCCGCTGCACAGCGGCGAAGTCGCCCTCCTGGAGCGGGTCCCGGAGGCCGAGGCCGATCCGCGCACCGAGGTCGGCCAGGTCGGCGCGGCCCTCAACCGGATGCTGGGCCACGTCGGTTCGGCCCTGGACGCGCGGCAGAGGAGCGAGACACGGGTACGCCAGTTCGTCGCCGACGCCGGCCACGAACTGCGCACCCCGCTCGCCTCGATCTGCGGATACGCCGAACTCACCCGGCGCGGGCGGGAGAACACCGGCCCCGACACCCGCCACGCTCTGGGGCGGATCGAGTCCGAGGCGCAGCGCATGACGGGCATGGTGGAGGATCTGCTGCTGCTCGCCCGGCTGGACGCGGGACGGCCGCTCAGTTACGAGAGCACCGATCTCTCCCCGCTGGTCATCGACGCGGTCAGTGACGCACGCGTCGCGGGCCGGGCCGCCCCCACCACCGGGCCCGGTGGACTCGGTGAGCACGGTGAGTCCGGTGGTCCCGGCGGGTCCGGTGGTCCCGGGGCCGTCCATCACTGGCGGCTGGAGCTTCCCGAGGTCCCGGCGACCGTACGCGCCGACCCGACCAGGATCCAGCAGGTGCTGGTCAACCTGCTGGCCAACGCCCGTACGCACACCCCGCCCGGGACCACCGTCACGGCCAGGGTGCTCGCGGAGACGGGGAACCCGTGGGTGACCCTGGAGATCCGGGACAACGGGCCGGGCATCCCGCCCGAGCTGCTGCCGCACGTCTTCGAACGGTTCGCGCGCGGGGACGCGTCGCGTTCCCGGCACGCCGGGTCGACGGGGCTCGGGCTCGCCATCGTGCAGGCGGTCGTCGGCGCGCACGGCGGGGTCGTCGAGGTGCGTTCGGTGCCCGGGGACACGGTGTTCGCGGTCCACCTTCCGGCCGACACCCCGGCCTCCGCGCAGGCCTCCGCCACGGCCTCCGCGCAGGCCTCCGCCACGGCCTCCGCGCAGGCCTCCGCCACGGCCTCCGCGCAGGCCGACACCATGGCCGGTTCGCAGGCCGTGCCGCACTCACAGTCGGGCCACAGGCGCACCACACGGGTGTGACAGCGCGGTTGGCGAGTGTCGATGTCATGCGAACCGACACTCCTTGGAGCACCTTGCCGGCCCGGGACCACCTCCTGGCCGGCGCGGGCGATGCGGCAGGTGCCCCCGTACTCGATGTGGTGGTACCCGTCCACAACGAGGAGAAGGACCTCGAACCGTGCGTGCTGCGGCTGCACGACCATCTGGCGCGCACCTTCCCGTACGCCTTCCGGATCACCGTCGCGGACAACGCGAGCACCGACCGGACCCCCGAGGTGGCGCGGCGGCTGGCCCGCTCGCTGCCGGGGGTGCGCTCGTACCGGCTGGAGGAGAAGGGCCGGGGGCGGGCGCTGCGCACCGTCTGGTCGCACTCGGACGCCCCCGTCCTCGCCTACATGGACGTGGACCTGTCCACCGACCTCAACGCGCTGCTCCCGCTGGTCGCGCCGCTGATCTCCGGGCATTCGGACCTGGCCATCGGCTCGCGGCTGGCGCGCAGTTCACGGGTGGTGCGGGGCACGAAGCGGGAGTTCATCTCGCGGGCCTACAACATCATCCTGCGCTCGTCGCTGGCCGCCCGGTTCAGTGACGCGCAGTGCGGGTTCAAGGCGATCCGCGGCGATGTCGCCCAGCGGCTGCTGCCGATGGTCGAGGACACCGGCTGGTTCTTCGACACCGAGCTGCTGGTGCTCGCCGAGCGGGCCGGGCTGCGCATCCATGAGGTGCCGGTCGACTGGGTCGACGACCCGGACTCGACGGTCCACATCGTGCGGACCGCGACCGAGGACCTGAAGGGCGTGTGGCGGGTGGGGAGGGCCTTGGCCGTCGGCGCGCTGCCGCTGGACCGGCTGGCGCGGCCCTTCGGTGACGATCCGCGCGACCGGGGGATCGGCGGGGTGCCGGGCGGCCTGGCCCGGCAACTGGTCGGGTTCTGTGTCGTGGGCGCCCTGTCCACGCTCTTCTACCTGGTCCTGTACTCGCTCTTCCGGCTGGGCGTCGGCCCGCAGCTCGCCAACGGCGGCGCGCTGCTGGTGTCGGCCGTCGCCAACACGGCGGCGAACCGGAGGCTCACCTTCGGCGTACGCGGCCGGGGCGGAGCCGTACGCCACCAGGCACAGGGCCTGGTGGTCTTCGCGATCGGTCTGGCGCTGACCGCCGGTTCGCTGGCCGCGCTGGGCGCGGCCTCCGGGTCGCCCTCGCACGGCACCGAACTCGCCGTGCTGGTCGCGGCCAACCTCGCGGCGACGGTGCTGCGGTTCCTGCTCTTCCGCGCCTGGGTCTTCCCGGACCGCGACCGGGGCGGTGACGCGGCCCGCCGGCCCGACGCCCCGGAGCCCCGCCCGGCCGCCGTTACGGCCGACGACACCCACCACGAACTGAGGAACGTCCGATGACCACGCTCGACCATCTCCCGGCCCCGCCCCGGACGGCGGACTCGCCGGGCCACGGACGGAAGGCCGGATCGCTGCCGCACCGCGTGTGGCGCGGCAGGCCCGAGGACCCCAGCTGGGCACGCCCGGCCTTCCTCGCCCTGCTGCTCGTCATCACGCTGGCGTACCTGTGGAACCTCAGCGCCTCCGGCTACGCCAACTCCTTCTACTCCGCGGCCGTGCAGGCCGGCAGCCGGAGCTGGAAGGCGTTCTTCTTCGGCTCGCTGGACTCGGCGAACGCCATCACCGTCGACAAGCCCCCGGCCACCCTGTGGCCGATGGCGCTGTCGGTGCGGATCTTCGGTCTGCACTCATGGGCGATCCTGGCCCCGCAGGTGCTGATGGGTGCGGCGACGGCGGGGGTGCTCTACGCCTCCGTACGCCGCCGGTTCAGCGCCGCCGCCGGGCTGATCACCATGACGGTGTTCGCGCTCACGCCCGTCGCGGCCCTGATGTTCCGGTTCAACAACCCGGACGCGCTGCTCGCGCTGCTGATCACCGTCACCGTCTACTGCGTGCTGCGCGCGATGGAGCACGGCCGCACCAGGTGGCTGGTGTGGGCGGGCGTCGCGGTCGGTCTGGCGTTCCTGTCCAAGACCTTGCAGGCGTTTCTGATCCTGCCGCCGCTCGCGGTGCTGTACGCGGTGTTCGCGCCGGTCTCCGTACGCAGACGGTTCGGGCAGCTGGGCCTGGCCGCGCTGGCGATGGTGGTCGCGGGCGGCTGGTGGGTCGCGATCGTCGAACTGTGGCCCGCCTCCTCGCGTCCCTACATCGGAGGTTCGCAGAACAACTCGTTCCTGGAGCTGACCTTCGGCTACAACGGGCTCGGCCGGATCAACGGCGAGGAGACCGGCAGCGTCGGGGGCAGCGGGGGCGGCGGAGCCGGCGGGCAGTGGGGCGAGACCGGCATCGGCCGGATGTTCAACTCCGAGATCGGCGGCCAGATCTCCTGGCTGCTGCCTGCCGCGCTGATCGTGCTGGCCGCCGGTGTCTGGCTGACCTGGCGGGCGAAGCGGACGGACACGGCCCGCGCGGCCTTCCTGGCCTGGGGCGGCTCGCTGCTGATGACCGCGGTCGTGTTCAGCTTCATGGCCGGCATCTTCCACCAGTACTACACGGTGGCCCTGGCTCCCTACCTCGCGGCGCTGATCGGCATGGGCGCCACGGTCCTGTGGGAGGAGCGCTCCCGCTGGTGGGCGGGTGCCGCGCTCGGAGCCACGGTGGCTGTGACGGCCGTCTGGTCGTACGTGCTGCTGGGGCGGACCCCGGACTATCTGCCGTGGCTGCGCCAGGCGGTGCTCGTCGCCGGGATCACCGGCGCGCTGGGCCTGCTGCTCGTGTCCCGGCTGGGGCGTCAACTGGCGCTCGCCGCCGTGGGGCTGGGCTTCGCCGCGTCGCTGGCCGGGCCGGCCGCGTACACGGTGAGCACGCTGAACACCGGGCACCAGGGCTCGATCGTCACGGCCGGTCCGTCCTCCGGCGGGATGGGCGGACCCGGTGGCGGCGGTGGCGGCAGGGGCGGCCCCGGCGGCGGTGGCGGTATGCAGCCGCCCGGACAGGGCGGCCAGCAGGGAAATCAGCAAGGGAACCAGCAAGGGAATCAGCCGGGCGGTCAGCAGGGCGGCGGCATGGGGCAGCCCCCGACGGGCGGCCAGGGCGGGCAGCCCCCGACCGGCAGCGGGCAGGGGCAGGGGCAGGGCGGCACCGGCACGGCGCCGAACGGGCAGCAGCCCGGAGCCATGCCCGGCATGGGCGAGGGCACCCGGGGCGGCGGAGGCATGGGCGGACTGCTCAACGGCGCGTCCGTCGGCAGCGAGGCCAGGAAGCTCCTGGAGAAGGACGCCGACGACTACACCTGGGCCGCCGCGGCCATCGGCTCGCAGAACGCCGCCAGCTACCAACTGGCCACCGGTGACCCGGTGATGGCGATCGGCGGCTTCAACGGGAGCGACCCGTCCCCGACGCTCTCCCAGTTCAAGAAGTACGTCGAGGACGGCCGGATCCACTACTTCATCTCCAGCGGTACGGGAGGAGGCGGCGGTATGGGCGGCAGCAGCGGCACCTCGTCGCAGATCTCCGCCTGGGTGGAGAAGAACTTCACGAAGGTCACCGCAGGCAGTGCGACCTTCTACGACCTGAGCCGGCCGACGAGCGGCTGACGGCCGGACTCAGGAGGACAGTGCGCCGCAGCAACAGGCGCGGCACCCCGACAGGTTCAGCGCCACGGCATCAGGTGCGCCACCTCAGCAGGTTGAGCGGCACGGCGACAGGTTCAGCGCCGCAGCAACAGGTCGGTGACAACGGGGCGGTGGTCCGAGGCGAGTGTCTCGGCCACCGCCGCGTCGCGTACCCGCACGGTGTCCTTCGAGACCGCCACGTAGTCGATCCGCTGCACCGGGTTCAGCGCCGGGAAGGTGGGGCCACCGGGTTCCACATCGGTGAGCGTCTCCCACAGCGGGGCCAGCTCCGGCGCCGAGGGGGCCGCGTTGAAGTCGCCGAGCAGGATCTGGTGCACCGGCCGCCGCTCCGCCTCCTGGTCCTGCGCCATGATCCGGCGGGTGTCGGCCACCTGGGCGATCCGGACGGACGGGTCGCCCCGGTAGTCGAGATGCGTCGTGTACACGTGCACGGGCACCCCCTTCACGCGCAGCACCACTTCACCGAAGCCGGGCGCGGGCGCCGGGACCGGGTTCGGGTCCTGGGTGGAGAGCCGGGTGATCTCGTGGTTCTCCGCGCTCACGATCCGGTACCGGGACAGCACCGCGACGCCGAACTCGCGTCTGGGGGCGCCCTCCGTCACCGGATCGAAGCTGTAGATCGGGGCGAACGACACCTGCATGCCCAGCCGTTCGGCGAGCTCGGCGGCCAGGTCCCGGCCCTGGCTGCGGTCGCCCCAGTGGACGTCGACCTCCTGGAGCCCGATCACATCCGCGTCCAGTGCGCGGAGTTCGGCCACCTGCCGGTCGAGATCGAAGACATTGTCCATGCCGGCCCCCGCATGGATGTTGTACGTGGCGACGCGCAGGGGCACCAACTGCCCCGGACCGTGCCCCGCAGCCGCCGCGGGAGGCGCGAGCGCCGCTCCCAACAGGGCTGTGGCCAGCAGGACTTCCACCGTACGACGACGCAGTGACATACCACTCCAGTCCTTGTCGGATCAGCGACCGCACCGTATCGCGGGAAATCCGGTTGTAGGTGTCTCCTGCACGCCTATACGGTGTACAGCGATTTCCTGTACACCGTATAAGAGTCGTTTCCGAACCCCGCGCAAGTCCTGACCGAACGTCCCGGGAGTCCGTATGACGCCGACCGCCGCCGAGCAGCACCACCCCACTCCACCGAGCCATCCGCAGCGCTGGCTGATCCTCGGTGTCATCTGCCTCGCCCAGCTCACCGTGCTGCTCGACAACACCGTCCTCAACGTCGCGATCCCCTCCCTCACCCGGGAGCTGGACGCGTCCACCGCCGATGTGCAGTGGATGATCAACGCCTACTCGCTCGTCCAGTCGGGACTGCTGCTGACCGCCGGCAGCTCCGCCGACCGTTACGGCCGGAAGAAGATGCTGATCGCCGGGCTCGCCCTGTTCGGCATCGGTTCGCTGGTGGCCGGGCTCGCCCAGTCGTCCGCACAACTGATCGCCGCCCGTGCCGGCATGGGTGTCGGCGGGGCGCTGCTGATGACCACGACGCTGGCCGTGGTCGTCCAGATCTTCGACGACACCGAGCGGGTCAAGGCGATCGGCATCTGGTCGACCGTCAGCTCGCTCGGCTTCGCCGTCGGGCCGCTGATAGGCGGAGTCATGCTCGACCACTTCTGGTGGGGCGCGATCTTCCTGATCAACATTCCGGTCGCCCTGATCGGCCTGGTGGCCGTGGCGCGGCTGGTCCCGGAGTCGAAGAACCCGAGCGGGGAGCGCCCCGACCTGCTCGGCGCGCTGCTCTCCACCATCGGGATGGCCGCGGTCGTGTACGCGATCATCTCCGGCCCGGAACACGGCTGGACCTCCGGCAGGGTGCTGCTGACCGCCTTCACCGGGGTTGCCGTCCTCACCGGGTTCGCGCTGTGGGAGCTGCACATCCCGTACCCGATGCTGGACATGCGCTTCTTCCGCGACCAGCGGTTCACCGGCGCGGTGGCGGGCGCGATCCTGGTCGCGTTCGGGATGGGCGGCTCGCTGTTCCTGCTCACCCAGCAGCTCCAGTTCGTCCTCGGCTACGGTCCGCTGGAAGCGGGTCTGCGTACGGCCCCGCTGGCGCTGAGCGTCGTCGCGCTCAACCTCACCGGGCTGGGCGCACGGCTGGTGCCCAGGCTCGGCACGCCCCTCACCATCGCCTGCGGCATGGGGCTGCTGGCCGCGGGACTCGCGGCGATCGCCCTGCTGGGCGGGGACGGTTACGGCGGGACGCTGCTCGGTCTCCTCGTGATGGGCGCGGGCATCGCGCTCGCCATGCCCGCCATGGCCAACGCGATCATGAGCGCCATCCCGCCCGAGAAGGCGGGCGTCGGCGCCGGGGTCAACGGCACCCTCGCCGAGTGCGGCAACGGCCTCGGGGTCGCGGTGCTCGGCGCGGTGCTGAACTCCCGGTTCGCCGCCCTCGTTCCGTCGGCCGTGGGCGCGGCCTCACTGCCCGCCGCCCTGGCCGCCGCGAGCGGTGACGGGGAGCGGCAGCGGATCACGGACGCGTTCTCCTCGGGCCTGGAGGCCAGCATGCTGGTCGGGGCGGCGGCGGTGCTGGCCGGCGGACTGCTGGCCGCCGTCCTGCTGCGCCGGGCGGAGCGAGGAGAATCGGCTCGGGCGGACTCGGCCCCGGCAGCGGCATAGCATCGGTACGGAGCCTGCCGGACCGTACCGCTCCGCTTTCGGGGGCAGGCGGTGAACGCGTGTCCGGTGGCCCCGCCGGCAAGACGAGGGAGTGCGCCATGGTGTCCGCGGCCGATCGTGCGAAGGACCCTGCCCGGACCAGCGTCTGGCTGAACGGCCGGCTGCCCTCGCGCACCAGGAAACCGGACCAGCCCACCGGGCTCGACCGCGACCGGATCACTGCCGCGACGGTCAGGCTGCTGGACGCCGAGGGCCTCGCGAAGTTCTCCATGCGCCGGCTGGCCGCCGAGCTCGACGTCACGGCGATGTCCCTCTACTGGTACGTCGACACCAAGGACGACCTGCTGGAACTGGCCCTCGACTCGGTCTACGGCGAGATCGGCCCCCCGCGGGAGGACCCGTCCTGGAAGGTCCGGCTGCGCGCGCTGGCGACCGCGTACCGGGAGCTGCTGGTCCGGCACGTCTGGGTCTCGCCGCTCGTCGGGAAGTTCCTCAACATGGGCCCGTACGCGATGCTCATGGCGCACGCCATCCAGGACGTGGTCCGTGAGACCGGACTGCCGCGCGGGCAGCAGACCGGCGCGCTCTCCGCGGTCTTCCAGTTCGTCTACGGATTCGGCACCGTCGAGGGGCAGTTCGCCCAGCGCAGCGCCGAGGCGGGGCTCACCGAGGACGAGTACTACCAGCAGGCGATGTCGGCCATCCAGGACCAGCCGCAGTGGAGCCCGATCGTGGAGAACTCGCAGGAACTGATCGCCGCGCGGGGCGCCGACACCGTGCACGAGATGCACGAGCGGGACTTCGCGTTCGCGCTCGACCTGCTGATCGCGGGGATCGACGCGATGCGTGAGCGGTACGCGGACGCCGAGGAGACCCGGCCCCGTCCGTAACTCCGCGCCGGGCGACGGTCAGTGCGGGGGCGGCTCGTCCGTAACTCCGCGCCGGGCGACGGGCAGTGCGGGGGGCGGCCCGTCAGTAACCCCGAGCCGGGTCCACGGTCAGTGCGGGGGCCCGGCCCGCCAGGAGATCCCGCAGGACGGCCGTGAAGTCCGTGACGACGTCGTCGTCCGCCGTGACGCCCGCGGAGTGCGAAGTGATCACCGTACGCGGCAGCCGCCAGCAGGGATCCCCGGGCGCGGCCGGCTCGTCGGGCAGGACGTCGAGCACCGCGCGGCCCACGGTGCCCGCCTCCAGTGCCGCCTCCAGCGCCACCAGGTCCACGGTCGCGCCCCGGCCCACGTTGACGAAGGTGGCCCCGCCCATGGCCGCGAACCGGTCCGCCCCGAAGTACCCGGCCGTCGCCCCCGTCAGCGGAAGCGCGGAGATCACCCAGCGGGCGGCCACCGGCTCGTCCGGGCGGGCCGTCGCGTCGAAACCCGGCGGGACGGTGCGCGGGGTGCGGGCCACCCCCACCGTCCGGATGCCGCACGACCGCAGCAGCCCGGCGACGGCCGAGCCGATCCGGCCGGTGCCGTGCACCACAGCCGTCTGCCCGGCCACGAGCTCCGAGGGGAGACGGCGCCACTCGCCCCGGGCGTGCTGCGCGGCGAACTCCGGAACCGACTGGCATTCCGCCAGCACCCAGGCCAGCACGTACTGCGCGATCCGCTCGCCCATCCGGCCCACCGTCCGGGTGAGCAGCGCTCCGGCGGGCCACGTCCCGGCGTCCAGCAGCGCGTCCGTACCGGCGTTCACGCTGTGGAACCACACCAGGCCGTCCCCGCGCAGCGCGTCGGGCAGCGAGGCCCCCACGTACACCCAGGGGCCGTCACCGGACGGGAGACCGCGCCCGACGGGGCGGCCGGTGACGCGTTCCAGCGCCTCGACGACCGGGGAGCCGACCTCGGGCCCGGCCAGCAGCCGGGCTCGGGCCAGCAGTCCGGGGCCGGGCAGCGGCGGTACGGCCACCGGTCAGCTGCCCTCGGCCAGGTGCGCCGGGAAGCCGCCCGTGGCGACCGGGCTCCATCGCTCGGGGGTGATCCTGATGATCGACTTGCCCTGCTTCACCATGGCCGCCCGGTACTCGTCCCAGTCGGGGTGCTCCCCCGAGATGTTCCGGAAGTACTCGACGAGCGGCTCGACCGATTCCGGTGAGTCGATCACCTCGGCCGAGCCGTCGATCTGCACCCAGGGCCCGTTCCACTCGTCCGACAGGACGATCACGCTCACCCGCTCGTCCCGCTTCGCGTTGCGGGTCTTGGCCCGCTCGGGGTACGTCGAGACGACGATGCGGCCCGCGTCGTCGACTCCGCAGGTGAGCGGGGAGCCCTGGGGGCGGCCGTCGGACCGGGTGGTCAGCAGGATCGCCCGGTGCCGGGGCCGTACGAATGCCAGCAAGTCGTCGAGTTCCACAGCGGTGTTGGTCGCGATGTTCGATGCCATGGAACCGACCCTACGGCTCCTCGGTCAGGCAGTCGGCAGGGAATCGCCCTGTACGGCCTGGATGTCGAGCTCCACCCGCAGCGTCGTACCGATCGCCGAGATGCCCGCCTGGACCACCTGGTTGTAGTTCATGGCGAAGTCCTCGCGGCGCAGTTCGGCCGAGGCGCTGAACGCCGCGCGGACGCCGCCCCACGGGTCCGGGCCGGTGCCGAGGTAGCTCAGGTCCAGTTCGATGGGACGCTCCACGCCGTGCATCGACAGCTCGCCGTGCACGGTCCAGCGGTCCGGGCCGGCCGGGGTCAGCCCGCTGGAGCGGTAGGTGATCTCCGGGAACCGCTCGGTGTCGAGGAAGTCGGGCGAGCGCAGGTGCTTGTCCCGCATACCGTTGCCGGTGTCGATGCTCGCCGCGTCGATGACCGCCTCCACCCGGGAGAGCTGGAGGTCCTCGGCGATCTCGATCCGGCCGCCGAAATCGGTGAACCGGCCGTGCACGCTGGAGATCCCCAGGTGCTGTGCGACCGCGCCGACCGAGGAGTGCGCCGGATCCAGCGACCAGGCGCCCGGCGGCGGCAGCTCCACGCCGCCCTGGCGGGCCAGTACGACCGTGCCTGCCTCGACCCGGCCGCTCGCCGTGACGAGGGCGGTGGAGGCCGCGGGGGCGTATCCGACCGCCGTCACGATCACGGTGTACGCGCCGGCTGACAGCGGTGTGTCGGTGCGCACCGCACCGTCCTCGTCGGCGGCGGCCCGCAGCACCTGCGTACCGGTCATGTCGGTGACCGTCACGACCGCGTGCTGGAGAGCCCAGCCGTCCCGCGTGCGTACCTGTGCGCGAAGTCCCATCCCGTTTTCTCTCCTTGCCCGTTGCTCAATGGCTCGCCCGCTTCGACCGGGCGGGTCACTCAATGAGTCGGGCCCCGGGGCGGGGACGGCAGGCCGTCCCCTGCCTGCCGTCCCCACCGCCGGGGCCCATTTTTCCGCCGGCCGGGACAGACTCTCCGCTCGAAGTGCCGTCCCGCCAGGGGTCTTGCGTGTCCGGGACGATTCCCGGACGGGTTACTCGCCCGGGTGGGCGAGCTCGATGTCGTGGCCGTCGATCCCCTGACCGGTCACGGTCAGGCCGCCGGCCACCGGCGGGTAGCCGGTCGCGATGACCGAGTACTCGCCCGCGTCCAGGTCGGCGAAGGCGTACGCCCCGTCCTCCCCGGTCGTCGAGGTGGCGATCACGTTGCCGGCCGCGTCGACCAGCGTGACGCGGGCGTCGGACAGCGGCAGCCGGCCGGAACCGGCCCGCACCACGCCCTGGACCAGCGCACCGGACCGCAGTTCGGCGTCGACCCGGGTGACACCCTGGCCGCCGATCTCCACGGGCAGCGCCAGCGGACGGTAGCCGGCCGCGTTGACCGCGACGGTCACCGCTCCGGGGACCAGCTCACCGAAGGTGAACGTGCCCGCGTCGCCGGAGGCGCCGGTGGCCAGTACGTCGCCGCGCACATCGGTCACGATGACCATGGCGCCCTCGACGGGCGTACCGCTCTCGGCGGCCCGCACGGTTCCGGCCAGGCCGCTCGTACCGGTGAGCAGGATGTCGTAGGACAGCGGCTCGTCGCCGACGACCACGGTCGAGGCCTGCGGCTGGAAGCCGTCGGCGGACGCGATCAGTACGTACGAACCGGCGCCCGGGGCGTCCAGAGCGTAGGAGCCGTCGGCCTGCGCGGCCGAGATGCCCAGCTGCCGGCCGCCCAGCGAGATCAGCGTGACGGCGGCCCGGCCGACGGGTGCGCCCTCGGCGCCGCGCACCACACCGCGTACCGGGGTGCCCTGCGCCGTCGCCACCGCGGTGGCCACCGGTGCGTCCTCCTGGGTGTCGACGGCGGTGACGCCGGCGGCTGCCTCGGAGACCTGGACGGCCGTACCGGACGGGGCGTTGACGAGCTCCACGGCCTCGGCCTCGGCCGGGACCGGGGCGTCGTTGGCCGCGTTCGTCTTCAGCGCGACCTCCTTGATGAAGATCGTGATCAGGAAGGCGATGAGCGCGGCAGGAGCGGCGTACAGGAAGACGTCGCCGACGCCGTGCCCGTAGGCGGACTCCACGACCGTACGGAACGGTGCGGGCAGCGCGGCCAGGTCGGGGATGCCCCCGCCGCCGGTGCCGCCGTGACCCATGGCCGCGCCCTCGGGACCGAGGTCCGCCAGGCCGTCCTTCACGTAGTGCGTGACCCGGTTCGCCATGACGGCGCCCAGGGCCGAGACACCGATCGCTCCACCGAGCGAACGGAAGAAGGTGACGACGGAGCTGGCCGAACCGAGGTCCTTGGGGTCGACCTGGTTCTGGGTGGCGAGCACCAGGTTCTGCATCATCATGCCGACGCCGAGACCCATCACGAACATGAAGACCGCGATGTGCCAGTAGGCCGTGTCGTACCGGATGGTGCCCAGCAGGCCGAGGCCGGCCGTGACGAGGAAGCCACCGGTGACCAGCCAGGCCTTCCAGCGGCCCGTCTTGGTGATGATCTGGCCCGAAACGGTCGAGGACAGGAACAGACCCGCGATCATCGGAATGGTCATCACGCCGGACATCGTCGGCGACTTGCCGCGTGCCAGCTGGAAGTACTGGCTGAAGAAGACGGTGCCCGCGAACATCGCGATACCGACGAACAGTGAGGCGAGCGAGGCGAGCGTGATGGTCCGGTTACGGAACAGCCGCAGCGGGATGATCGGCTCACTGGCGCGGGACTCGGTGAAGACGAAGAGCAGCGCGAGGAGCACGGAGCCCGCGATCATCACGCCGGTCTGCCAGGACATCCAGTTGTACTTGTCGCCCGCGAAGGTCACCCAGAGGAGCAGCAGCGAGACGGCGGCGCTGATGAAGAACGCGCCGGTCCAGTCGACCTTGACCTGGCGCTTGACGACCGGGAGCTTCAGGGTCTTCTGGAGCACCACGAGGGCGATGGCCGCGAAGGGCACGCCGACGTAGAAGCACCAGCGCCAGCCCATCCAGCTGGTGTCGGTGATGACTCCGCCGAGCAGCGGACCGCCGACGGTCGCGACGGCGAAGACCGCGCCGAGGTAGCCGCTGTAGCGGCCGCGCTCGCGCGGGGAGATCATCGCGGCCATCACGATCTGGGCGAGGGCGGAGAGACCGCCGACGCCGATGCCCTGCACCACACGGCAGGCGATCAGCATGCCGCTGCTGGTCGAGAGACCCGCGACGACCGATCCGGCGACGTAGATGACGAGTGCTATCTGGACCAGCAGCTTCTTGCTGAACAGGTCGGCGAGCTTGCCCCACAGGGGGGTGGTCGCGGTCATGGCCAGCAGCGAGGCCGTGACGACCCAGGTGTAGGCGCTCTGGCCGCCGCCGAGGTCGGAGATGATCTCCGGCAGGGCGTTGGTGACGACGGTGGACGACAGAATCGCCACGAACATGCCGAGCATCAGCCCGGCCAGCGCTTCCATGATCTGCCGGTGTGTCATCGGCACACCGCTGGAGGGTTCGTTCCCTCCGTGCTTGGCGTGGCCGCCCCGCACACCGGTCGGTGTGGTCGTAGCCATTTAAATCCTTCTCTTTGCTTCTGTTACACGGGTGTACGGGTGTACGAGCCGTTGTGGCCGTCGGAGGACCGGGAGCGGCATTCGCCGCTGTGCTTTCCGGGGGCGCACCCGCCGGAGCCGCGACAGGAGAAGCTGTCGCGCAGCCGGGCCAGCAACGTGTTGAGCTGCCCGACCTCTTCGTCGGACCAATCCTGAAGGTTGTGGGCGAACATCTCGGTCGTACGGTCGTTCAGTCCGTCGAGCACGCTCTCGCCCTCGGGGGTCAGCCGCAGGATGCGGGAGCGCTTGTCCGCCGGGTCGGGGGACCGTTCGATCCAGCCGCGTTCTGCCACGTGAGCCACGTGTCGGCTGGTCACCGACATGTCGACTGCGAGGAGCTCGGCCAGTCTGCTGATCCTCATCTCCCCGTGCCGGTTCAGCAGAGCCAGTACGGCGGCCGAGCCGCCCGGGCACTCGGCGGGGAGGATGCGGGTGAGGCCCCGTTTCACGGCGCCGATCGCGCTGAGCTGCCGGGCCAGTTCTTCGTACTGACTCCGTGCGGCCACGGGACCCCCAGACATCTCACCGGTCATCTTGTTGCTTAGGGCAACCATAGAAGTCGTTGGTTGCCGAAGGCAAACGAAAAGGGGCTTGCATAAGTAAAGGAAGACAAAAGGCTGCGTAGGGTGCGGGTCAAACGCCCAGCGTGTGCGGTGTGCGCGTGACGGGTGTGTTCTGCGCCACTGTGGAGGCGCGTGGTGGGGGCGCTCGGGGGCGGTTCGGGCGCGGGGCCGGGGTGCGGGCCGGGAGACGGATCGGGTGCGCGCCCAGGGCCGTGCGGGGAGCGCGGGCCCTTGTCACCCATATATACGGGGGAGCGAGCGGGCCCGGCGAGGGTGCCGTGTCCAACTGAGGCTGTCCCGGCGGTGGTTGGCGAACACCGGCTGCGGCGGGTCCGTAACGGGGCGGCACGGGGCGGGCGGCTTCCCCGCTCGCCTCCCGGCTCGCCTCCCCGCCCCCTCCCCGCTGCTCCTTCACCGGTTCGCCGTTCATGGCCTCGTGCCTTCACCGCCCGGGGGTTGGGCGCTTCGGCGGAGTTCGCTAGGGTCCTGCGACATGGCACACAATCCCCACGCTCCGCAGGGTCCCGAGGGCAACAGCGACCCGGCAGGCAACACCCAGATGTTCCGCGCCTTCGTCGACGAGGGCGAGCCGCAGCGCCGTCAGCAGCCCGCCGCCGTGTCGTCCGGGCCGAGGACCGGGCTGATCGCCGCGGTCGTGGCGGTGATCGTCGTGCTCGGCGCGGTCGCCTGGCTCGCGCTCGGCTGACCCGGCCCGCCGGCCCCGCTCACCCGTCACTTCCAGACGGCGGTCACGTCCCGGGTCTCGACATGCATGCCCAGGGGTACCCGCCAGGCGTCCACACAGACGGTGTACGTCATCTTCCGCGCCGCTCCCGCGCCGACAGGCACGGGCAGCGGCGCTGTCGATTCCTGGGTCGCCCAGTCGATCCCCAGCCCGCCGATGATGTGCGTGGCGAAGGTGACGGTGCCCGAACGCGCCGGTGAGCCACCGGTATTGCGGAACTCCACGGTCACCTTCTCGCACCAGCGCTCGTCCGCCGCCGCGCGCACGGGGGTGCCGACCTTCAGTACGGCCGCCCCGGCGGGGGCGGTGGGGCCGGGTGAGGAAGGGGAGCCGGTGGAACCGCCCTCCGAACCGGATCCGCTCTCCGAACCCGAACCCCCCGACGAGCCGGAGCCGGAGCTGCCCGAGGGTGCGCCGCCCGTCGATCCGGTGGCGCCGGACGCTCCCGGGGTCCGCGCCGGGCCTCCGGACGCACCGGGCCGCGCGCTGTCCGGGCCGGAGCCGCCGGAGCCGCCCCTATCCCCCGTACCGCCGCCGTCCGCGCCGTCCGCCGTGTCCGGGGATCCTGGGGAGGGCGAGACCCCGGAGCGGTCCTTGCCGCTCCCGCCGCCGCTCCCGCCGCCGCTCCCGTTACCGCTCCGGTGATCGCTCCCGTCGCCGTCCAGCGGCACCAGCGTGACCTTCCCCGAGGGGGCCACCGCCCCCGAGGGCGTCTTCCCGGGCCCCGCGGCGGCGGCGCCGACCGCTGTGTAGCCGTTGCCGTCCGCCTGTCCGCCGCAGCCTGCCAGTGCCCCGCCCAGACACAGCGCGGCCGCCGAGGCGGCGATCACGGTGCCCCGGCGGCCGGGCCGGCCGAATGTCTGACGTCGCATTGCGGCAGTGTGTCTGACGGGTCGTCAAAGTGGAACCCCCACGGGATCGGAGTTCCGGGTCAGTCCGCGATGAGCCCCTCCCTGAGCTGCGCGAGCGTGCGGGTCAGCAGCCGCGAGACGTGCATCTGCGAGATGCCGACCTCCTCGCCGATCTGCGACTGGGTCATGTTGGCGAAGAACCGCAGCATGATGATCTGGCGTTCGCGCGGGGCGAGTCTGGCCAGCAGCGGCTTGAGCGACTCGCGGTACTCGACGCCCTCCAGGGCCGCGTCCTCGTACCCCAGCCGGTCGGCCAGTGAGCCCTCGCCGCCTTCGTCCTCGGGCGAGGGCGAGTCCAGCGAGGAGGCGGTGTAGGCGTTGCCGACGGCCAGGCCGTCGACCACATCCTCCTCGGAGACCCCGAGCGCCTTGGCCAGCTCCGGAACGGTCGGCGAGCGGTCGAGCTTCTGGGCGAGCTCGTCGCTGGTCTTGGTGAGGGCGAGCCGCAGCTCCTGGAGCCGGCGCGGCACCCGCACCGACCAGGAGGTGTCGCGGAAGAAGCGCTTGATCTCGCCGACGACGGTGGGCATCGCGAACGTGGGGAACTCCACGCCGCGTTCGCAGTCGAACCGGTCGATCGCCTTGATCAGGCCGATGGTGCCGACCTGGACGATGTCCTCCATCGGCTCGTTGCGGCTGCGGAACCGGGCCGCGGCATAGCGCACCAGCGGCAGGTTGAGCTCGATGAGCGTGTCCCGCACATAGGCGCGCTCGGGACTGTCCGTCCCGTCGGGACCCGGAGCGGGGCCCAGCGCGGCGAGCCGCAGGAACAGGGAGCGGGACAGCGTACGGGTGTCGATGGCTTCCGGCGAGCTGGTGAGCACAACGGGTGCGGGAACGCTCTTGGTGAGCGTGAGCACCTTCGAGCTGCCCTGTTCTGCGGACATGCCACCCCCTTGAGGTCGCGGACGGTCGCGGTGGCCACGACCATCGGAGGAACGCAGCCTCCACCTGAATACCGGAGGGGAGGCTGCGGCAAACGCGGTTCCCGCAGAATGTCACATGTCGGCAACACGCTGTAGTGACTTGTCGACAAGTCTTGATGGCGTCTGCGCAGTTAACAAGGGGTGTGAGGCTTTTGGCCCGCGAGGAACCCTTCGGGACCGGTCTACCCGATCCGGTTAGGCCTCGATCCTGTTTGCGGAACGAAGTCGGGCGAAGCTTCGGGCCAGGAGCCTTGACACATGCATCTGGGAGACTCCCAGTTCGGCGCTGATCTGGGACTGCGTCAGGTTGCCGTAGTAGCGGAGCATCAGGATCCGTTGCTCGCGTTCGGGCAGTTGTACGAGCAGATGGCGGACCAGATCGCGGTGTTCGACGCCGGCCAGGGCGGGGTCCTCGTAGCCGAGCCGGTCCAGCAGGCCGGGCAGCCCGTCGCCCTCCTGGGCGGCTTCGAGCGAGGTCGCGTGGTACGAGCGGCCGGCTTCGATGCAGGCGAGCACCTCGTCCTCGGAGATCTTCAGCCGTTCGGCGATCTCCCCGGTGGTGGGTGAGCGGCCATGAGCGGTCGTCAGATCCTCGGTGGCGCCGGTGACCTGGACCCAGAGCTCATGGAGCCGGCGCGGCACGTGGACGGTGCGCACGTTGTCGCGGAAGTACCGCTTGATCTCGCCGACGACGGTGGGCATCGCGAAGGTGGGGAACTGGACCCCGCGTTCGGGGTCGAACCGGTCGATCGCGTTGATCAGGCCGATGGTGCCGACCTGGACGACGTCCTCCATCGGCTCGTTGCGGCTGCGGAACCGCGCGGCGGCGTACCGCACGAGCGGCAGGTTCGCCTCGATGAGTGCGGCCCGGACCCGGCCGTGCTCCGCGGTGCCCGGCTCCAGCTCATGGAGCCGGCCGAAGAGCACTTGGGTGAGCGCCCTGGTGTCGGCACCCCGGGTCCTGCCGGGCGTCACGGTGTCGTCGGGCGTCTCGGTCTGGAGCGGCTGGACGGGCTGGACCGGCTGGTTTTGTTGGTTCGCCTCGGGCTGTTCGGGGCCGGTGGGTCCGACGGGCGCCTGGGGGGCGCCGGATGCCGGGTGTGCCTCGGGCGCCTCGGGTCCCTGGGACGTATGAGACCTCCCGGACCCCTGGGGCTCATGGCGTTCCTGCGATGTCTGGGGCGCGGGAGGCGTCTGTGCCGCCGGTGCCGTCCGGGCGGACTGGACGGTCTGGGGAGGCACTTGAGGCGCTGTACTGGCCGGCACGGTGACGCCACCCCTTTGCGGTCAACTTCGGTCAACTCATCCGTCAAAAGCGGTCATAGCATCACAAGACATGTCCACTATGCGCAAGCACCCCATAGCGCCGTGTTGACCTCGAATCGGTTTAAAACAAAGAAAGCCCCTCACTGTCGTGGTGAGGGGCTCGCAGGGCCGAAGGAGTCGGAAAGGAGTCAGAATGGGTAGTCGGCGATCACCCAGGTGGCGAATTCACGCCACTGCCCGGCGGCTGCCTGGTGGGCCGGATGCTCGATGTAGCTCTTCAGCGCCGCCTCGTCGGCGACCGCGGAGTTGATGGCGAAGTCGTACGCGATCGGCCGGTCGGTGATGTTCCAGGCGCACTCCCAGAACTCCAGCCCCGGCACCTTGTCCGCCAGTCCCCGGAAGGCCTCCGCACCTGCGACGACCCGTGGATCGTCCCGCTCGACGCCGTCGTTCAGCTTGAACAGGACCAGGTGGCGGATCATGGGGTACTCCTACTTCACCAGCTCGGACATGAAGTCGCCGACGCTCTTCGCGGCATCCGAAACGCCTTCGAACCCTACCTGGACGAGATCTGCGGCCCGGGCGGGGGACGTGATGATCGTGTAGAGCACGAAGACGACTATCACGTAGAGAGCGATCTTCTTCGCTTGCACCATCGGCCCCTGACTCCCCTTCGATCCCCTGTGCAGTCGGGCGAGTCTATCCGCACGTATGGCCGCATCGGCTTGCTGTTTCCGATCACTCATGCGGTCTTTAGGGACCAAGGACCCGGTGATCGAGGTCCTTTGCCTGCCTGCGCGGCGTCCGCGGCGCGGCAGGATGGAGAACGAGCCCCGGCGGATACGGCAGGAATCCGAGGGGCGAGGAACAGAACCTCTCTGTGGGGTTCTTGCCGCGGCCTTCCCCCCCTGATCGCGGCGAGGACTGGTAGGGACTGTTCTCATCGGGGGAAGCGGCTTGTCCCCCCGATGCCGCTTCCCCCGACCTGAACGCACGGATGGCCCCGGGCCCGACCGACATGCTGTCGTCGGCCCCGGGGCCATCCGTCATGCCCGCCCCACGCGTCTTTGCCATCCCTGCCGCACCCGTCGCCGGCGCGGAACAACCGCACCACCCGCCGGGGCGGAACAGGTCCGGACGAGCGGTGCCGGACGGGGGCTGCGGGCCTTGACGGTTTCCCGGGATCGGGCCTTCCGGGCTGACTATCCTGCCTTCCATGCGGCATGGGGGGGTACGAGGGGCGGGGCGGAGCCGCCGAGCCGGTGGAGGGCCCCGGATCCAGCGAGCGCCTGTTGGCCCTTGCCCTTGAGCGGTACGGGGTGTGGCTCTGCTCCAGCGTGGTGTGTCTGTGCGGTGCGCTGGGTCTCGTCCTGGCGGACGCGGCCGGGACTCCCCTGGCCGTGGCTCTGCTGGTGCCCGCCGTCCTGCTCTGCGGTGTGCGCCTCCACGCGCTGCGCGGCCCGCTCCCGTCCGCCCTGCTGTGGACGCTGGACGCGGCCGTGGTGGTGCTGATGGGGATGCTCCAGCCGGTGCTCGGCGGCGACGGTGCGGATGTGGTGGTGGAGGCCGTCGTCGGTATCTGTGTCGTCGCCTTCCAGTACGCGTGGGCGACGCGCCCCGTGGCCGGGGTCGGCCTGGCCGCGCTGGGGGTGGCCGTCTGCGTGCTGGGTGACGTCCTCGCCTCTCCCGGGCAGAGCCCCGACGTCGTGCCCCTGGTGCGCATGCTGGTCCAGGTGAGCCTGTCGACGGGTGCGTACCGGGTGCTCAGGGCGCGGGCCAGGGCGGCAGACCGGGCTGCCGCGGCCAGGGCGGCGGCGCGCCGGGAGGCCGCTGTCACCGCCGCGCGCAGGGCGACCGAGCGCGCGTACCTGGCAACCCTGCACGACACGGCGAGCGCGACGCTGCTGATGGTCTCCCAGGGAGACGGCCGGGACTGGTCGTGGCTGCCGCGCCGGGCCAGACAGGATCTGGAGGCGCTGTCCGCCATGCCCGGGTTCGAGACGGGAAGCGTCGACCTCGGGGTGCTCCTCGGCTGCGTGCCGGAGGGCGAGGGGCCGTCCAGGGTGCGGCTCAGGACGCGCGTGGACGGCCCGTTGGTGATTCCGTCCGGACCCGGGCTCGCGATATTCAACGGCGTCCGGGAGGGCGTCACCAACGTGGCGCGCCATGCCGGAGTGGGGGAGGCGGAGCTCAGGGCATGGGCGGACGGTAACGGCGTGGTCGTCGAACTGACGGACGCGGGACGGGGCTTCGACCCGCAGTCCGTCCCCGCGAGGCGCCGGGGCATCTCCGGTTCCATCATCGGCAGGATGCGCGCGGTCGGCGGTTCGGCCTCCGTGATCTCCCGTCCCGACACCGGAACCCGCGTGACGTGGCGTTGGCACGGCCCGGACCGGGAGCCGCAGGCGGCGGACGGAACACGGACGACGGGCCGTGCTTCCCGTCCGCCCCGCGTCCCGGCACAGCACGCCGCTGCCGTACGCCTCATCCGGGGGCACCTCCTCCACGGGGCCCAACTGGCCGTGCTGCTGATCAGTCTGGTGTGGCAGTTCACCGTCTCGCTGCGCCGGCTCACGGTCTACCAGGACGTGTACCGCCCCGCGTGGGCACAGACAGCCGCCTTCGTCTGCCTGGCCGCCGTCGCGGTGGCCGGGGGCTCCCCTCTGCTGCGCGGCAGGCGGATACCGCCGGGGGTGCGCGCGGGTGGCCTGGTCTCGTTGCTGGCCGTCTCGGCGGTGTGCGCGTTCACGCTCCCGCCGGAGCTGTCGACAGGGCCGGCGGACTGGGCGTTCGGAGTGGTCGGCTGGCATGCGCTGTTCCTGCTGGCCGACCTGCGGCTCGGGGTGTTCGCGGCGTTCCTCGGGGCCCACATGGGGCTGAACGCGACCGCCGTGTTCCTGTCGGGGACCCCCACCGTCGCCGAGGCGGCCCTCCTGGGGATCTCCACGATTTCTGCTTGCGGCTTCCAGTTCTCCGTCGGTGTACTGGTGACGAGTCTGCTCCGCGGCATGGCGCCGGCCGCGGGCTCCGAGGCCGCACGGGAGGAAGAACTGCGCACCCGGGAACGCATCCACGAGGACATGCAGCGTGATCACAAGGAGCGCTACCGCGCCCTGACGGCGACGACGGTGCCGCTGCTCGTGGGGCTCGGCCACGGTGCGCTGAGTCCGCACGACGAGGAGGTCAGACTGCGATGCGGCGTGGAGGGCGCCCGTATGCGCCGGCTGTTCGCGGAGGGCGACGCAGTCTCCGACCCCTTGCTGAACGAATTACGGGCGTGCGTGGAAGTGGCCGAGCACCAGGGGGCGACGGTGAGCCTGGCGGTACGAGGCCGGCAGGGTGAGGTGCCGGTGGAGGTGCGCAGGGCGCTGGTCGACCCGGTGGCGGTGATTCTGGGCCGTACCCGCTCGACCGCGCGGGTGACCGTGGTGTGGACACCCGGCGAGGTGCGCGTGAGCGTGGTCGGCGACGGCGGCACACAGGGGGCCGCCCACGCGCACGGTCCGGCCACGAACGCGAAGGTGACCGTCGTCAGAACCGCGCGTGGCGGACGGGTGTGGGTGGAGTCCGGCTGGCAACGGTCGGCGGTCCGCGGAGCAGGTCCGGCATGAGCGACAACGCGCCGGTGGGCGTCGTCGTGGTCGACGACCATCCCGCCATCCTCGCGGGAGTGGAGGCGTGGTTCGCCGCATCGCGGCGGCCCATCACCGTGGTCGCGGCCGGCGGCTCCGTACGCGAGGCATGGACCGAGCCGGGCAGCACGGCCGATGTCGTCGTCCTGGATCTGCAACTGGGCGAGAGCGGGCCCGCCTTCGGTGACCTTCGACGACTCGTCGACGCCGGGCGGCAGGTGGTCGTCTACACGATGCGGGACGACGAGAAGACAGCTCTCAATTGCCTCGACCTGGGCGCCGCGACCTTTCTGGCCAAGAGCGAGGGCCGGGAGCACCTGGTCGAGGCCACGCTGGCAGCAGCCGATGAGCGGCCCTACATGCCGCCCGCGCTGGCCGGCGCACTGGGAACGAACGCCCGCGCCGACCGCCCCCAGCTCTCCACGCGCGAGGAGAACGTGCTCATCGAGTGGTTCCAGTCGGAGTCGAAGGAACTGGTCGCGCAGCGCCTCGGCATCTCCGTGCGGACCGTCAACTCGTACCTCGACCGTGTACGGATCAAGTACGCGAACGTCGGCCGCCCCGCGCGGACCAAGGCAAGCCTGGTCGCCCGCGCCATCCAGGACGGTCTGGTCGACGTGGCCGACCTCTGAGAGGGCAAGGACCTCCGGCACGCGCTCCGGGGTGCGAGACGGCCGTCTTCTGTGGGGCGAACGACCGGCACACCCCACCCTCGGGCGTGGCTAGTGTCTGCGCCGCAGGGGGTCGGCACAGGGCGGGACAGGCTCGCCTGGTCCTGACCGCGACTGCTGTCGCGCCGGCCCCGGAAGAATGAACGCGAGATGGGGGAACGATGCTTTCCAGGAAAATTCCGGTGGCGCTGGCGGGGGCTCTGGCCGTGACCGTCCTGTCGACAGGGGTCGCTGTGGCCGCGGACGCCGTCCCGATGTCGGAGTACTGCAGGCCGGGCACCAGGGCCATCGTCTCGAAGAACATCGCCAACACCCGGGACGTGAAGTACCGCACCTCGGTCACGAACAGTACGAGTCGCGCGAAGTCGTTCAAGTTCACGTCGAAGCGGGGCGGGACGACCAAGTTCGGCGTCTCCATCACCATGACCGCCTCCCTCAAGGCAGGAGTCTTCGCGAGCATCGAGGGCTCGATCAACGGCAGTGTGGAGAAGTCCATGACTGCCGAGGTCGGCGAGGAGGTCTCCGGCAAGGTCAAGGCGCACTCCACCATCAAGGGCGACTTCGGCAACTTGAAGGAGAACGTGTCGGGGTACACCGCCTACCAGTACAGCAACTGCACGTACGGCAGGAAGACGAGCTTCAAGGCCTCGGCTCCGTACCGGACCAACTGGCGGGTGTACTACTGATGCCGGAGCGACGCCCCGTGCTCGGCCGGCGCCCCGCAGCGGGCACCCGGTGACAGCGAGGAAGGCGATGCGCGCAAGAACGGTATCCGCGCTCAGCGTCCTCCTGGCGGCTCTTGCCGCCACGGGGTGTCAGGCGTCTCCCCCGGGTGAGGGGAGCCCCGGGGGAGCGACGCGGTCCGCCGGGCCGACGGCGTCGCAGTCCCTGAAGCTGGAACAGCTTTCGGGGAAGAAACTCCTCGTCCCGGAAACCGGTGGCGCGGTGGGCGTGGAGCTGCCCGAGTTCACGCCGCCCCATGCGTCCTACACCGTCCACTTCGTCTGCTCGGGCAGCGGCCAGGTCACCTTGCGGGCCAACGGCAAGAAGTGGATCAGTTACCCCTGCGACGGTGTGGAGAACGTCGCCGAACAGATCACGGACAGGACCCCGCAGGCCGTCTCCCTCACCCTGTCAGGCAAGGCCCGCTGGAGAGCGGCCGTTGCCGACGGATCCCTCTGACAGGGCCGGGGACGGGCAGGACCGTCACGAACCCCCCCCGGGCGCCCATGAGGTACCCCTCAGGGCGCCCGGGGGCCGGATGCCACGCGTGCGCAGCGGCTCTGCCGCAGCGCACGCAAAACACCCCCCTGACCGTGTTTCCACTGATCAGGAGGGTGTGAGAGCGGTAGCGGAGGGATTTGAACCCTCGGTGAGTTTCCCCACACTCGCTTTCGAGGCGAGCTCCTTCGGCCGCTCGGACACGCTACCGAGAGAGAGCTTAGACCATCTCGGCCGTCCGCCGAAATCCGATTCCCGGCAAGCCCGCGTGAGCGCGGGGGACGCAGGTCAGCGGTCGCGGAAGAAGGCGGTCAGGAGGGCCGCACAGTCGGTCTCCAGGACGCCGTGGATCACCTCGGGGCGGTGGTTGAGCCGGCGGTCCCGTACGACGTCCCAGAGCGAGCCGGCCGCTCCGGCCTTCTCGTCCCGGGCGCCGTAGACGACCCGGCCCACGCGGGACTGCACCAGGGCGCCCGCGCACATGGTGCAGGGCTCCAGGGTGACGACGAGCGTGCATCCGGACAGCCGCCACTCGCCGAGGACGGCAGCGGCCCGGCGCAGCGCGAGGACCTCGGCGTGCGCGGTCGGATCGCCGGTCGCCTCGCGTTCGTTGTGGCCCGTGGCGAGCGGGGTGCCGTCCGGGGCGAGGACGACGGCACCGACCGGCACATCGCCGGCCGCCGCCGCCAGGGCGGCCTCGTCCAGGGCGCGGCGCATGGGCGCCCGCCACGGGTCTCGTACGGGATCGTGCGGGGGGTGCTGCGCTGGGGACGGGTGGTGCGGGTGTGGTGCTTCGGTCACCCGCGGACCCTAACGGACGGTCTCCAGGACCTCGGCCGCTCCCAGCGCGTCCGCGATCTCGGCCAGTGCGTCCGTCCGCAGCATCAGCAGCTCCGCCTCGGGAAGCCCGAGGTCGGACAGCACCCCGGTCTCACCGAGCGGACCCGCCGGTACGGCGTCGGGGTCCGGCCCGTCGTCATCGTCGGTGTGGTTGGAGTTGTCGGGGGAATGCGGCTCGCCGTCCTCCGTACCGTCGAGGCCGACGAGCTCTTCGAGGGCGGCAATCGAGTCCTCGGCCCCGGGTTCGCGGCCGAGCAGTTCATCGGTGAGCAGGATCTCCCCGTACGAGGAGCGGGCGGCGGCGGAGGCGTTGGAGACGTAGATACGCGGGTCCTCCTCACCGTCCACCCGGACGACGCCGAACCAGGCGTCCTCCTGCTCGATGAAGACAAGCACCGTGTCCTCGTCCACCGAGGCCCCACGGGCCAGATCCGTCAGATCGGACAGGGTCTCCACATCGTCGAGATCCGTGTCGCTCGCTTCCCACCCGTCTTCGGTGCGCGCGAGCAGTGCGGCGAAATACACCGTGACTCTCCCACTGGTCTTGGAGCCCTCGTTCGGATCAGGGCGGAACAGGAAGCGGGATCCGATCCCAACGAGAGACCCTGGATGTGCCGGTCCGGCGGGAGGCCAGCCGGTGGTCCGGCTGCCCTGCGTCCCGCCCATCGGAATCGTGGCAGAAACGAGGGCTCCGCGAGAGCAGTTCCGACGTTGCGTCGGCCATCACTTCTCTCCGGCGCCGCCACCCGGGGGCCCTCCACCGGCCGGACGGCTACCAGCGAAACGTCCGCATCCGCATGGCCTGGCGCATTCTGGCGGCCTTGACCCGGCGCGGCTGGACCCGGTCACGGAGCGCCTTGGCCTCGTGAAGCTCGCGGAGGAACTGGGCGCGCCGCCTGCGGCGCTGCGCGTCGGTCTCCGGCGCGTCCCGCGTGTCCTGCGGGTCCGGTCCGTCCGGTCCGTCCGGCTCCGGCTTCGCGTCCGGCATTGGCTCGTCACCCCCAGGCTGGGTCCGTATGCCCCCACCTTCCCCCCGAACGTGCGGTTGATGCCAGCGCACAGGTACGGGAGGCGCGGTTACTGTTGACGGCATGCGGATCCACGTCGTCGACCACCCGCTGGTCGCGCACAAACTCACCACCCTGCGCGACAAGCGCACCGACTCCCCGACCTTCCGGCGCCTCGCCGACGAGCTGGTCACCCTGCTCGCGTACGAGGCCACCCGCGATGTGCGCACCGAACAGGTCGACATCGAGACCCCGGTGACACCCACCACCGGAGTGAAGCTGTCGTACCCACGGCCTCTGGTCGTGCCGATCCTGCGGGCCGGCCTCGGCATGCTCGACGGCATGGTGCGGCTGCTGCCGACCGCCGAGGTGGGCTTCCTGGGCATGATCCGCGACGAGGAGACGCTTCAGGCGTCCACGTACGCGACCCGCATGCCGGATGACCTCTCGGGCCGCCAGGTGTACGTCCTGGACCCGATGCTCGCCACCGGCGGCACCCTGGTCGCGGCCATCCAGGAGCTGATCAAACGCGGCGCGGACGACGTCACCGCGGTCGTGCTGCTTGCCGCGCCGGAGGGCGTCGAGGTGATGGAGCGCGAGCTGGCGGGGACGCCGGTCACCGTGGTCACCGCCTCGGTCGACGAGCGGCTCAACGAGCACGGCTACATCGTCCCGGGCCTCGGCGACGCCGGGGACCGGATGTACGGCACCGTCGGCTAAGGGTGTCCCGGGCCCGTCCGCGGGCGAGGGACCGGCCCGGTCCGGGGCCGGAGTCCGGCACCGGACCCCGCGGGCCCCGCATGAAACGAACCGGACGAGCGGCCCTGGGGCCATGCCCGGACGCAAAACGGCCGGGGCGGCGCTCTTCGCGCGCCCCGGCCGCTGTGCTGTGCCCGCCTCGTCAGCCCTCAGCAGGAGGACGGCGCCGGTGCCGGCTTCGTCAGGGCGGTCAGCGCCCCGGCCGCCGCCTGCGGCGTGCTGAACGCCTTGAACTTCGTCCCGATGATCAGGTCGACGTCCGTGCCACGGCGGGCATCGGTCTTCGTCGCCGCGCCGGGAAGCTGCGTGCCGAGCACCGGGAACGTTCCGTTGACCGAGGTCGGAGCGCCCAGCAGTATGCCGGCCCCGGGCACCTTCTTGTCGTACGCGGCGGTGGCATTGCCCACCTTGCCGATGGTGAACCCGCGCTTCTTCAGCTCGTCGGCCGCCGCCTTGGCCAGTCCGCCACGCGGTGTCGCGTTGTAGACGTTGACCGTGATCTTCGCGGGCTTCGGCAGGACCTTCGCGGGCGCGGACGGCTCGGCGGTCGGGCAGTCCGCCTTGCGGTCGGCGGCGCTGGCCTGTTTGTCGCCGCCCGTGAAGACATCGATGAGCTGCAACGTGCCCCATCCGGCCAGCCCGAGGGCGGCCACGGAGGCGATGGCCGTGAGGACCAGTCTGCTGCGGCGGCGGGAACGCCTCATGCGTGGGTACTTGTCACCCGTGATGCGGTACTTTCCGCCCATGCCGGGGGGAGTGAGCATGCTCATGGGCGCAGCGTAGTGCGACCCGGGGATGATGACTATTTGATGATCGGCGCCTCGCACCCGTCCGAGTGCGAAAGTGCACTCGAACGAACCCTGACGGGTAGTCGAACGGGGCGGTGAGGGTGGGTCAGCCGAGTTCGAGCACGCGGGCGTGCAGCACCTGGCGCTGCTGGAGCGCGGCGCGGACCGCGCGGTGCAGCCCGTCCTCCAGATAGAGGTCGCCCTGCCACTTCACGACGTGCGCGAAGAGGTCGCCGTAGAACGTCGAGTCCTCGGCGAGGAGCGTTTCGAGGTCCAGCTGGCCCTTGGTGGTCACGAGCTGGTCGAGGCGGACCGGGCGCGGCGCGACATCCGCCCACTGCCGGGTGCTTTCCCGGCCGTGGTCGGGATAGGGCTGCCCATTTCCGATGCGCTTGAAGATCACACGGAAAGCCTACCGGTCAAGGGCCTCCGGGCGCAGCCATGGGAGGGGACTGCGGTGCCGTCCGCGGAGACATATAGGCGTTCATTCCGGAATTGAGGCTGTGATGAACGGGGCGACCGTGCGGGCGGTGTGGCGTGGGAGGGGGCGCACCTGGGAGTGCGGAGGGTGGTGCGCGCGGTGGCATGGCCCGATGGGGACACGCCTGATGCGGGCGGCGACCGATGGGGGAGGGGGCTGGTGGGGGAGGAGGCCGGGCCGGCCGGTCCGGAGCAGGTCACCTGCCCTTGGCCGCCGCCTTCGCCGCCTTCGCGGCCTGTTTGGCCTCCTGCTTGAAGGCGCGGACCTCGGCGAGCGACTCGGGGCCGGTGATGTCGGCGACCGAGCGGTGCGAGCCTGGCTCCCCGTACGGTCCGGCCGCCTCCTGCCAGCCCGGCGGCCGGACACCGAACTGCTTGCCCAACAACGCCAGGAAGATCTGCGCCTTCTGGGTGCCGAACCCGGGCAGGGCGTTGAGCCGTCTCCGCAGCTCCGCCCCGGTCGCGGCCCCGGTCCACACCGCGCTCGCCTCGCCGTCGTACTGCGCCACCAGGAACTGGCACAGCTGCTGCACCCGCTTGGCCATCGAGCCCGGATAGCGGTGCAACGCGGGTTTGGCGGTGAAGAGTTCGGTGAACGCCTCGGGGTCGTACGCGGCGATCTCATGGGCGTCCAGATCGTCCCCGCCCATGCGCTGTGCCAGTGCGTACGGTCCGGAGAACGCCCACTCCATCGGCACCTGCTGGTCCAGCAGCATGCCCACGAGGGCGGCGAGCGGGCTGCGCGCGAGAAGCTCGTCCGCCTCCGGCTGCTGAGCGATCCGGAGGGTGATGTCTCGGCCCTTGTCGCTGTTGGTCATGGACCCGATGATTGCCAGCCGGGGATGCGACGGCCAGTGAAACCACCGCCAGTGCGACGGTTTGAAGCCGTTTGCCGCTATTTTGTATCTTTTGCATTTATTCTGCCGCTTCAACGAGCCATGACTTATGACCTATGACCCATGACCCACGACTCACGAGTCATCGCTCAGGGCGACGATGCCGTCGGCCGAAGCCCGGATCAGTCGTCGAGGCGGTCGGCCCGGCCGTACAGGTAGCGGGCTTCCGGGAGGCTCAGGGTCCCGGAAGCCGCCGAGCGGTAGGCGGCGCGGGCCCCCTCCGTGTCACCGGCGCGTTCCAGCAGATGGGCGCGGACGGCGTCCAGGCGGTGGTGGCCCGCGAGCCGGTCCGCGAGGGCGTCGGCCTCGGCCAGTCCGGCCCGGGGCCCGTGGACCATGGCGACGGCGACGGCCCGGCTCAGCTCGGCCATCGGCTCGGGGGCGATACGTACGAGGATGTCGTACAGCGCCAGGATCTGCGGCCAGTCGGTGTCATCGGCAAGGGCGGCCTCGTCGTGCAGCGCCGCGATGGCCGCCTGCACCTGATAGGGCCCGGCCGACCCCTCGCGCAAGGCCTCCTCGACCAGAGCGGTGCCCTCGGCGACGGCTGCCGTGTCCCATCGGGTGCGGTCCTGCTCGTCGAGGGGGATCAGTTCGTCGTGCGGTCCGGTGCGGGCGGCGCTGCGGGCATCGGTGAGCAGCATCAGCGCGAGAAGCCCGGCCACCGCGCCGTCCCCCGGCAGCAGCCGACGGACCGAACGGGTCAGCCGGATCGCCTCCCGGGCCAGGCCGGCACGGTGCAGGGAACGTCCCGAGGTCGCCGTGTAACCCTCGTTGAAGATCAGGTAGAGCACCTGGAGCACGGCCGCGAGCCGTGCGTCCCGCTCGGCGGGAACCGGCTGGACGAAGGCGGCGCCCCGGACCTTCCGCTTTGCCCGGCTGATCCGCTGGGCCATCGTCGCCTCGGGCACCAGATGCGCACGGGCGATCTCGGCCGTGGTCAGCCCGCCGACGGCCCGCAGGGTCAGGGCGACCTGCGCGGCCGGGACCAGATCCGGATGGCAGCACAGGAAGAGCAGCGTGAGGGTGTCGTCCTCGGACGGCGCCCGGCTGCCGCCCGCCACGGGTTCATCGGGCGCCGGCGCGACGAAGGCGTCCCGGGGCGTGAGTGCGGCCGCCGCCTCCTCACGCGCGCGCCGGGCGTCGTCGCTGCGGAGCCGGTCCACGAGCCGCCGGGACGCCACCCTGATCAGCCAGCCACGCGGATTGTCCGGTACCCCCTGCTCGGGCCACTGCCGGGCGGCGGCGATCAGGGCCTCCTGCACCGCGTCCTCGGACGCGTCGAAGTGCCCGTACCGGCGGACCAGCGCGCCGAGGACCTGCGGGGCGTGCAGCCGCAGCAGGTCCTCGACCTCGGTCGTACGTTTCACACATCGCCCCCGCCGCTGTCGATGGCCCGGACGACCACCGGACGGACGGGCGCCCCGGCGGGTGCCGGGCACTGCGTGACACGTGCGGCGATCTCGGTGACCCGTTCCAGGCTCTCGCATTCGAGTACCCAGTACCCGGCGAGCACTTCCTTCGTCTCCCCGTAGGGGCCATCGGTGATCACCGGGCGGCCGTCGTCACCGGCGGTGACGAACCGGGTCTTCGCGGGTTCGACGAGTCCTTGGGCGTCGATGAGCTCACCGCTCTCGGCGAGGTCGTCGTTGACCGCGCCCATGAACGTGAACATGGCCTGCACGTCCTTCTCGCCCCAGGCCGGATTGCCGGCGGACGCGTTTCCGCGCATCGCCTCGTAGTCGGCCTGCGAGCCCTGCACCATCACCAGGTACTTCATGATCCGCTCCCTCTGCGTCCCGGCCGCCCCTCGCGGGCGGCTCTCACAGGGGACGTCGGAGCGGGGCGACGGTTCTCGACACCGCGCCGGAGAGTTTCCCGGGAAACGCCGAGAATTCCCGGAACGGCCCAGGCCCGTTCCGGGCGGATTGCGTGGCTCAGCCCTGCCGCAGTGCGGCGAGGCCCTTCTGCATGTCCTCGGTGTTCATGACCGGCTGGATCTCGATGGTCGCGCCGAGCCCTTCGAAGAGCGGCTCGGCGATGGAGGGCAGCACGGAGCTGTCCTGCATGTCGAAGACGAAGGTGCAGCAGCGCTTGCCCTCGCTGGGACCGAAGTAGGCCGCCTCCGGCTTCAGGCGTTCCGCGAGCGACTGCATGATCGTCGGCAGGGTGCCGTTCTTGACCGCTTCGCCGGCGAGCCGGGTGTCCAGTTGCGCCCGCAGCATGACCCTCATGGTGTGACTCCTTCCGTCCGCGTCACGCCGGGACCGTCGCGGATCCGTCCGCGCTCTGCCGAACCCCGGCGACATCCCGCTCAGCGTCACCGCGAGGGGCCGGGGCAGCCAACATCTCGTCGACCGTTCGGGCTGGACAGCGGCGCCGGGCCGGCCGGCCGGTGACTTCGGGAGCGGCTGGCGGGGGGCGAGGTGGGGGGAGGCGAGGTGGGGCGAGGTGAGGGGAGGTGGATGAGGTGAGGCGGATGAGGTGAGCGTGAAGCAGCGGCTCAGGCGCCGCGTGCCCGCAGAATTCCCTCGACGCCCAGGAGGAAGGTCTCGGAGACCAGTTCCGGGTCGGTGAGGCAGCCGGCGGCCATGGCGCCGTCGCGGAGCATGACGAGGTGCCGGCCGGCCTCGTCCGCGGGATCGTCGCCGACCTGCGCCAGCAGCCCGGTGACCGTTTCCAGGAACCACTGGCGGTGGGCCAGGACGGCTTGGTGGATGGGGTGGGCGGGGTCGGGATACTCGGCTACCGCGTTGAGGAACGCGCAGCCGCGGAATCCGGGGCCCTGGATGCCTCCGGTGATGAACCGGCCGATCGCCCGGACCGTGTCGGCCGCCGACTGCCCGTCCGTCCGGGCTGCCTCGATCCCTGCCCGGATCCCCCGGTCGGCCTGGTCGAGATAGGCGAGGACCAGATCGTCCTTGCCGGTGAAGTGCCGGTACAGCGTGGCACGGGTGACCTGCGCCTCCGCGATGATCCGGTCGACGCCGACGGAGTGGATCCCCTCCGCGTAGAAGATCTTGGTTGCCGTGCTGAGCAGCCGCGCGCGTGCCGCTGACGTGCCGCCGCCCCCTGTGCCCCCTGTGCCCTCACTCATGCGGTCAGCGTACTTCACCCGTGAGGGAGAACGTTCGTTCTTGACAACGGTCGAATCCGGCCTTTGACTGTGGGTGATTCGAAGAGACCGAACGTTCTCCCTCACGATGAGTGGTGCCGTCATGGCTCTCCTCCGCGAACAACCCGCCGTCACCTTGCCGTGCTGCTGCCCGCCGCCGGGTGCCGCTGCTGCCCGCGTTGCGGCCTTCGTCCTGAACGGGAGCACCCGATGACCCGACAGACCGATACCGGCACGCGCCCGCCGAAGGGCACTTCCATGGACATCCGCGTCGGGACCGCCCCCGCCGGAGTCCCGGCAGCCCTGCGCAAGCTGTACTTCCTGCGCTTCGCCTTCCCCGCCGTATGGGCCGTTCTGCTGTTCATGACCGCCGGGCCACTGGGCGCGCTCACGGCCACGCTGCTGGTGATCTACCCGCTGTTCGACGTGGCGTGCGCGGTCGCCGACCTCAGGTCCGCCCGCAGGAACAGCCGGCCGTTGCGCGCCCTCCACGTGAACATCGCGCTCAGCGCCCTCACCGCCATCGCCCTGGCCGTCGCGGCCACCTCCGGCGTCCCGGCCGTCCTCCGGGTCTGGGGCGCCTGGGCCGTCACCGCGGGCATCGTCCAGCTCGTCGTGGGCGCCGTCCGGCGCCGGCTCGGGGGCCAGTGGGCCATGATCGCCAGCGGCACCATCTCCACCCTCGCCGGCGCCTCGTTCGTCGCCCAGGCGGACAAGACCGGCGCCTCCCTGGACAACCTGGCCGGCTACGCCTTCCTCGGCGGCGTCTTCTTCCTCGTCTCGGCCCTCCGCCTGGGACGCGCCCGTACGGACTGAGCCCCGTGGTTCCCGCGCCGACGGCCACCGCCGGAGCCCGCGACCACCGACGTGGAATGCCCCGGCAGCGCGGACGCACGAGGTCCGGTGGCGGCGCGGGCAGCGGTCACCGGGGCTCCTCGTACAAGCCGTTCCCCTCCCTCGCCGCATCGGTGTGGCCGATCCTGCGCAGCACCTCGTCGCCCTGCGGGACCCCGACATCGCTCAGGACCCGTGCCATGTTGGCACCGACGAAGCTCCGGTCCTCCGGTGTCAACGACTGGAGCGCGGCCGCGAGGGTGTGTTCCCAGTCGTTCCGGTCGGCGAGCAGACCCCGATGGGCCACCGTCCAGTCGAGCACGTCCTTCGCCTCTTCCGGCCGGTGCAGCAGCCAGAGGGCCGCAAGGCCGACCGGGCCGCCGGCGACGACCTCCCGGTAGAAGCGGTAGGCCTCACGGTGGGCCTCGCCGAAGCCCGACGGAAGAGTGGGGGCCGCGCCGGTGCCGGGAGTGGGCAGGAGCGCGGCCGGCGGATCGAGGAACCAGTAGGTGAGACCGGAACCGTCGATCACCCTCGGCCGGCCGGGAGGCTCCACCTCGGTCGTACCGAAGTGGGACGGCGGCGTCCGCAACGGGTCGGGGACACCGGGCAACGTGGCGTTCCCGCTGATGTGGTCGACGACCAGTTGCCGGGCCCGCTGCTCGGTGAGCCGTTCCCTCGCCGCGACGACCGGATTGCTGACCTTCCAGACGACTCCGTAACGGGCCGGGGCCTTCGGCGGCCGCCGCGGGATGTCGACCGACATCCGGCGCTCCGCGAGCGAGACCCACACGATGTCGAAGAACTCCCCCTCACGCACCTCGCGCCGGGTGGGCCGTGGATAACCCCAGTAGTCACCGTCCCGGGGCGGCACCAACGCGTCCTCCCCGCCGTCCGCGAGGAACACCAGGGCCCGGCCCTCGGGGCCCCCGAACCGGAGACGGAACAACTGCCAGGCCGCGGAGGAGTCCAGCGGCGAGATGAGCGGGCCGGTCATGAGGCGGGCCTTTCCGTCGAAGCCGTACGGGAACGGTGGTGACGCAGGACGAAGCGCAGGACGCCCCGGTGAGTCCGGGCCGTCGCGGCGAGATCGGCGAGAAGGCGCGGGAAGGCGGTCCGCCGCCGCGACTCCGGATCGCGCTCGATCAGGATCAGGGCCGCCGCCACCGCTTCGTGGGTGGCGGGGTCGTCCAGGGCCGCGGCCACGAGGCCGCGGGCCCGCTCGGGGTGGACCGCGAGCAGGTCGGCGAGACGCACCCGCCGAACGCCCGGCGCCCCGGGCATGGGGAAGGAGTCCTTGCTCATCGATTCGACGGCGTGAACGGCCAGACCATGACGTGGCGTACCGGGGCCGGATCCCTGCCACCCCCGCAGGAGGTCGAGGACGGGGGCGTGGTTGGCGTCCTCCGAGAGGAGGGTGCTGAGAGCGAAGGACACGGCGGTGCGCAGGGGCACCTCCAGAGTCTCGCCCGTTCTGTCGAGCACGCTGTCCAGGAGCTTCAGGGAGGCGGCGGGGCGGGTCAGGCCGTAGCTGCCACCGCAGGTCTCGGCCACGGTGCAGCGGAGAGCTACGGGCGCGGCCCGGCTCCACTGCCGCAACTGGTCCCGTACCACTCCGGTGAGGGCGGGGTGCTGGACCATCTCCCCGAGGGTGTTGGCCACCAGGCGGCGGCGCCAGCGCTTGTCCGACGCTGCGAAGGGGTACAGCTGGCGCAGGGTGTCCGGTCCGGTCGCGTGGGCCAGCACCTTCCCGATGGCCTCGCCCGTCGCCAGTTCGGCGCCGAGGTGAGGGGGAGCCTCGTCCAGGCTCTTCCACAGCAGCTCCGCCATACCTTCGTACTCCAGCCAGAGCGACCGGAGCAGGGCGTCCGACCGGTGCCGTCCGGAGAAGCCGACCGGCTGGACCGGATAACGCTGAGCCGTTCCGTACCGGCGCGGCAGCAGGCGTGCTCCGACCGCCGCCAGCCGGTCCTCGAAGGCCGGCCCGAGCAGGTCGTGCCGGGCTGCCGCCCCTTCCTCGCGCCGAGGTTCCCCGGTGATGGCCGGTGCCGGGCCGCCGCGGCCGTCGATGTGGGAGCGCAGAATCGCGCCGAACCGTTCGACGACCGTGCGGTCCTGGCCGGGAAGCAGCGAGATGGCCGCCATCAGCGAGATCCGGTCGGCCCGGTCGCGTGCTTTCGCGAGCGCTTCGCGCGCCGCCGCGGGGCTGCCGGTCCGCAGGTCGGCGAGTACGGATGTGGCCGGCCTCCCCGCCACGACCAGATCGCACAGCCCCTTCGCCACCGCGACACCGTCCCCCGGCAGCGGGTGGGCGTCCAGATGGGCTGCGAAGTCCGGTGCGGCGAGATGCCGCAGAGCGTCGGCCTCCTGCGCGGTGGTGAGTTCACCCGCTTCGGCCATGGTGCTCAGGTACCTCACGGCCACCTCGGCGGGTGGCGGCGGGTGGTGCTCGACCTGCCAGGGCAGCGTGTCTGCCGGCAGCGCCGTCTCCATCCGTACGGTGACGACCAGATGAGCGCCCGAGCGGCTCAGCAGCGAGTCCAGCGCGGTGAGTCCGACTTCGCCGAGCGCGTCGGCGGCCTTCGGGGACAGACCCTGGAGCAGATAGCCGCGTGGCTCCTTGGGGCGCCACCGGGACAGGTCGTCGAGCGGGTCCAGGCCGGTGATGCCGTCCGCCCCGTACCGCTCCGCCAGCAGCGCGAACGCGGACGTGCCCGCCCCCGCGCCACTCCCGGCCCTCAGAATCAGGAGGTGGCGGTCCAGCACCTTCCGGCACCGGGCGTGGGTCGGTGGTTCGACGAACCCGCGCAGCCGGTCGCGCACTTCGTCCGCAGGGTACGCGCCCTCCCGGAGACGGGGCCTGCCGATGCGCTCACTGACGTCCTCGTCGGGCGGGACGCCGATGAACACGTTGGCGTCCCCCGAGATCGTGCCCATGAACGCCATTCCGTGGTCTACCCGTTGCTGGTTGCCGCGGTAGGAGCCTTCGGGGCCGGGACCTCCTTCGGGATCCTCGCCGTCCCGGCCGGGGGAAGGGTCCGCACCGTCGCTCACCGGGGGTCCCCGGCGCCGCCGACCCGCTTGTCGCCCGAAACGTTGTCGCCGCCGCCCCAGTGCTGGTTGGTGCCGTGGTACGTGGTGGATTCACCGGTGTACGTGAGGTCCCGCCCGACGCTCCCCATCACCGCGGCACCCTTGCCCACGTGCTGCGAGTTGCCGCTGTAACGCGTACCGGGTGTGGTGGCCGGGTCCTGGTCCCGGTCGGTGGAGGTGCCGGCCGGCGCCACGGACTCCTCACGCGGTCGCACACCGGCCTGAAGGAGGTTCCCGGACGGCGACGGGACATACAGCCAGGCCCGCTGCGAGAAGTTCTTCCCCTCGACCGTGGCCGGGACCTCCACACAGCGGTCGGGGTGCAGTCCGGTGTACCCGCCGAGCACGACGTCCTCGTAGACCCGCTGGGAGACGACCGCCGCCAGGTGGGTGATCTGCTCGCTCGCGGCGGTCAGGATGGCCTTGACCGGACGGGAGTCCAGCAGCCGGTGGGTGTCGTTGCGGGCGGTGCCGTTGCCGTCGCCGGGACGGTCCTCGTCCGGCAGCGGTCCGACGTGGACGCTGGCCCGGAGGCGGATGCGGGGGCCCACGCACTGCTTGTTGTAGGCGCCGAGGGTGTCGTCGAGTACATCCAGGAACGGCCAGAGGACGAAGGGCAGCAACGCCGGATCGAAGCCGAACACCACGCCGTCCCCGGTGTTGGCCGGAAACCTCTTGGCCTCGCGCAGTTCGTGGAGCCCGGCCCGGTTCAGCGACTGGTCGACGAGCTCGGGGATCAACTGGCTCACCGGACCGTGCTGCACGGCGGGAAGGCCGGTGAAGTCCTTTGCGTCGACGGCGAACAGGGCGCGGTAGGGAGGCAGTGGACGGCTCTCGCTGTACGGAGCGGGGACGGGGCTGGACATGCGTGGTCTCCTCGTGGAGGGCGGGACGGATACGAAGGCCGGTGGCCGGCTGATTCGAGGTTCCGTCGGTTCCGTCCACCCGACTGCACAGCGCAGGGCGGTTCGCGGGTGTCCCACGTCACAGCGTGGACGTGCTCACCGAGCCGGGGGTGGCGAGAAGGACGGCACGGGCGTGGTTCCCGAGCCGGTCATCGCCCAGCCGCGCAGGGCGTCCATGTCCTTGATGACGATCGTTCTGCGGGCTGTCTCCACCGCCCCGGACTCGCGCAGCCGTTGCAGTCCGGTGATGACCGCGTTGCGCGTGACCCCGGTTGCCTGGGCGATCTCCTCCTGGCTCAGTCCGGTCAGCCGTACGGCCTCCGATTCCCTTCCGGGTGCGGTGAGTTCGGCCAGTCTCAGGAGCGCCCGCGCCAGCCGGGCGACCAGCGGAAGGGTCAGCAGTTCGGTGCGGTGTGCGTCGGACTCCCGTAGCCGGGAGAGAGCCTGGCGCATCAAGTCCATGACGAGCCCGCGCTGTTCGATGAACCGGCGGAACCGCGCGGCTTCCAGCACGACGGCCGTGCAGGGGGTGAGCGCGACCACTTCGGCCGTACGCGTGGTGCCGTGGAAGACGGACACCTCGCCCAGCAGGTCGCCCGGCCCCCGGAAGGCGAGCCAGGTGACGGCCCCGCCCGGCTCCCGGCACACGACCTTGGCGAGCCCGTGGGTGAGAGCGAGCAGGTGTGTCCCCGCGGACCCCTGCCTCAGCATCACGCTGCGCTCACGGAAGGTGCGGGTCGCCCCTTGGCCCCGTAGCTCGCGCCAAGTCTCGTCCGACAGCACCCGCGCCGCCTTCCCCGTACGCCCCGCACACTCCCCAGGCGGCCCCGCTGCCCCTACGCGACGTGAGCCGCCCGCCTCCCATGAGTTCTACGCCGCCCTCGACCGCTTCTCCCGCTGTTCGGGCGACTTTGTCCGATAACGGCTGCCGCCCGAGCGCGGGAAGGCGGGAGGGACGAGCGCGTCCTGGAAGCGGGGTGCGGGGTGCGGGGTGCCGCGGCAGACCTGCCCGCCGTGCCGGGTCCCGTGGCACGCCGGGAACGGACCCGTGCCCGGCCGGCGGCCTGTGTTCTTCCTCGTGTTGCCCGGGTGGAGTCCCGAGGGGGTGGGCGCAGCGCCACATAACACCTGCCCAGGTCTCGAAGCGGACCGATTCTTCGAGACCTGGAGCCGGGCCGGGACAGCCCTCAGCCGCGCTCGGGCCAGACCGGGGCCTGATCGACCCAGACGACACCCTTGTTGCGACAGAGGCAGAAGGGGTGGCCGACCGGGTCCGTGTAGACCTGCCAGCCGTAGCCCTCGGGACCGATGAAGTCCTGCTTCAGAGTCGCGCCGAGGCCCACGACGCGGCGCTGCTCGGACTCGATCTCGTCCACTTCGAAGTCGAGGTGGAACTGCTTGGGGTGCTCGCTGTCGGGCCACTGCGGAGCGCGGAAGTCGTCCACCCGGATGAACGCCAGCTCGATCTCGCCGAACCGGATGCCGGCCCATTCCTCCGAGCTGTCCTCCTTGACCGGGCGGCCCGTCACCTCGGAGTAGAAGGAAGCCAGCTTCATCGTGTCCGGACAGTCGATGATGAAATCGGTCAGTCGTAGCATCCCGCGATCTTGGCACAAGCTCCTCGTCACGGTGGCCGTCGGCGTACGGGGTGCCCCGGCGCTCCTGGGGCGGGCATCTTTCCGGGTATCTCACTCCGTGGGTCGAGCGCAGCAGTGAGCCTTTTTCAACGTGGCTGTGGCGGTGAGGTGTTGGAGGTTGCCGGCTGTACGGAACGACGAAGCTCCTGGTAGACGGGTTCTCGACCA
>NZ_JBVHOQ010000049.1:0-52342 GCF_055568375.1 Streptomyces sp. NPDC026062 | reverse complement strand
CCGCAAGCAACCGCACAGCCTCCTGCGCGTCCGGCGACCAGGTCCGCGCATCCCCCACCAGATCACTCACACACCGTCAACGAGCCTGAACCCAAAGCGTTTCGGATCAATAATACCGTGGATGAATTTCTGAACCTCCTGAACATTCCAAGGCACCACCTCCTCTTTAGTCTTCCTCTCTTCCTTGCGCGCCCGCCGGGGAATGGTCACGTGCGCAGCGACATTGACATACACCAATCGCCGGGTAACGGCTCTTCCCAGCGCTTCCTTCAATCGGGCGAGGCTCATATCGACACTCGTGACACCCAGTGGAGTCGCGGCCTTCTTCCCACGCATACGGCCGTGCGCCAGCGCCCAGTCCCTCCACTCTTCTACGTCCTCCTCAGTAAGCTCCTGAAGGCGGATGTTGCCGAGCCTCCCCCGAACGCGATTCAAGGTGATCTCGTAGCTGTAGATGGTGGTCTCTTCGAGATCCTGTGCCTTCATGACCAGCCACCGATCAAGCCACTCATTCACGGTGATCTTGTTGGGTGGAACAAGCGACCCCTCGTGGCGCCGATTGGTTACGTTCGCGTACTCTGCCCTAGCTTCCTTCAACGTGTCGAAGGTGCGCCTCAGCTGTTTACGCTTGCCCGTCTCGGGGTCGATTCCTACGTCGACGACAAATCGATATCGAATCCTCCCCTTCGAGTCCGGCGGAAGCTTCTTTATGGGATCCGGCAGTGCGATCACCCTCCTCGAAAACGTCTATACACATCCACAAAGCCGCCTCCACCCACATCAGGGGTTGAAAAACGACGGCTCTATTCGCCACGGCTCCACCGCCAAGCACAGCCGGGTGCGAACTCCCTCAATGGTCTGCACGATCCCCGGTTTCGGTAACCGGCGATCGTGGCCTATATTCCGCCCAGCATTCGTCGGCTACGAGGCCAGCCGGTAAGAGCTGAGTGCAGGGTTGGCGTCGTCTTCGACCAGAATCACCAGCCCGTCCGCAGTAAGTCGGCCGAGGTTGCGAGTCACGACTCGTTCGGTCTCACCGACCCCTCGGGCGACGGCGCGGGCCTCAGCACCAGGGTGGGCCACGACGTGCGCGAGCACCAACAGGTCTTGGCGATGCCCGCGCTGCACCAGGTCCTCGCCGAAGAGGCCGGCGGCGCAGACGCATAGGCACAGGGCTATGGAGAGGGCTGCGTAGTCGGCTTTCGTCTGGGCGGTCCATGCGTTCATGGCGCCGAGCGCCAGGAGGATCGAAGCGGTGACGCGGGCCGATTGAAGTGCAACTTTCGGCAGGTGGGCCTCCTTACTGGGACCATGTCGCGAGGCAGCTGAGAGATACCGGGGCGGCACGCTGGTCTCCGGCCGTTAAGAGCGCCTCTGACCTGGTGTTCTCCGGGGAGGTTGTAGGTTGACATGGCCACCCGAGGTGGTTCCAGTACTCCGTGGCTCTTTCTCGTCTGCCGAGGGCGAATCTGCCCTCGGGCCTACGGGGAAGTAGGTTGTGCTGTCGCGGCGGGACGAGGAGGCGGTCGCAGGGGGTCAGCGGCGGTCGCTCAGGAAATCGCGGGCCCGTTCGTCGAGTTCGGCGGCGCAGCGCAGTCCGCGGGTGCGGAAGCGGGACAGATCGCGGCGCATGTTGCCCACGGCCTTGTGCGTCCGGTTCGACTGCACGCCGTCCATGTGGTCGATGGCCCGGCCCCAGGTGGCGCATGCCTGCTCGATGCTGCCTTCGGCGGCCTGCATCTCGGCCTGGGCAACCAGGTCGAGGGCGACGATCCGTGCGTAGGTGCCCGGAGGGCGGCTCGTCGCCGCCGCCCCGTACATCGCCGCGGCCCGGCGCCGGTCCCCGAGCGTCTCAAAGACTTTCGCCGACCGGCTGTGCACAGTGGCGGCAGGCGGGCCCCACGACAGCGCCCAGAACGGCACGTCGTCGCCTTTCGCCGAGCTCAGGGCGGTGCGGGCGCGCTCGACTTCCCGCACCGCTTCCTGTCGCTGGCCTGCTTTGGCGAGGGCGTGGGCATGGGTGACGGCGAACAGCGCCTCGGTCTGGGTGTCGACCCGCCCGTGGATCTGGTCGACGGCGCTCGCGGCCAGGGCCAGGCAGTGCTCTGGGCGGTGCAGCTTCATGCCCTGCTGGGACATAGTCCTCATCACGAACGCGGCGTGCCCGGTGAACCCCGACTCGCGGGCCAGGGCGTACGACTGGAGGTAGTACCTCTGCGCGAGCCCTTGTTCCCCGCCGTCATAGGCTCGCCAGCCGGCCTGGTGCACACCCACGGCGGCGGCGGACAGCATGTGCCGGTGGTCGTCCTCGGAGCTGAACCGGCCCCGGCACAGGGCCGCGACGTCCGACATCAGGTATTGCACGAGAGCAGATCGGCCGTGCTGGCCGCCGTGGCGCTCGTCCATCACGGCGAACATCGCGACCATGTCGCGCACCGCGGCGACGTCGGCGTGCCCGACCCGGGCGCCGGTGCGGGCCTTGGCCGCGCGGGAGGCGATATCACCGACGTGCTCCAGCGGCAGGACGGCGGCGGCCACTGAGTACGCGGCGCCGGACAGGAAGCGTCGGCGGTCCAAGTCACCCCTCCAGATCGGTATCAGGGCCTCCAGCGGGTCGTTGCCAAGGGACAGCCCGATGCTGTCATTCTCCCAGCCGGCCGGGACCGGCAGGCCGAGATCCTCCGGGGTCAGGGTCCTGCCCAGGCGGCGGGCGAGGGCGACCGTCAGGTAGCGACCGGTTTGCCCTGACGGCATTGCCCCGGCGATCCAGTGGTCCACCGTCGACTTGTTCGTCCGCAGGGCCTCACCGTTCTCGGCGGCGACCTGGCGGACCGCGTGGGCGAGCGCAGCGTACGTCCATCCTGATTCGGCGACGAGCTCCCGCAGCCTCTCGTTCGGTAACCGCTGGGTCATGATCGCCCCCGTATACCTCGTATACCCATCCGTCCTTCCCAACCGTACCGACGAAGGGTCACTACGGGTTAACTGTTGGTCATGCCCGGCAGCGCGGCAGCCCGGATTCCCAGGGCCGCCGAACTGCAGGGACGGAGCACGAAGGAGGTCCGCCATAGGGACCGTCACAAGGACCCCGGCCTACTAGGCGCCCGCCGTGCTGGACGTCGGCTACGTCGTCGAGGTGACGTTGGGCGCCCAGAACTTCGACACCGCCGACGACACGCAGTACAAGAACGCCTGCTTCTCGGGTCCGCCGGGCCGGACGGAGTGCACGCCGCTCCGCCCGGCCCGGCCCAAGGGGCGCCGGGCCTGCCACACCTGTGCTGGGGCACAGACGGGCGGGCCCGGCGCTCTTTCCCGTTCCTGACCAGGCACGACGACGGGGGAGGAGACGACGGCGATGCGGTGGAGCATGCGGCCCCATGGTGTACCAGTCAGTTTTACTGACGGGTCAACGTCATCTGAAGGTCATTCCCAAGCCGTGTGGCGCCGGTGTTTGCTGGTTACCGCGCCGTCACCTGAAGTGACCGGTACCGGTCGACGCGATGCCGCGCGTTCTGATTCCCCCACCCATGTGGCCAGAAGATTCGTGATGAACCCGAGGAGTTGCGTCATGGCTGGTACTGGATCCGCGCCGGGTTCGCTGCGCAACCAGATGGCGAACGCTTCCGAGACGGTGACGCTGGTATTGGATGATGCCTCGCCCCTACCTGAGTCCGCCGAGGACGTCGAGGACCTCGCCTTGCGACTGCGCGGCCACATCGCCCAGCTCGCCATCATGGTGAAACCGCAGCTGGCCGTGACGGAGGCTCAGAGACTTGCTGCCCAGGTTGTCCCGAACGGCTATCTGGAATGCCGAGTCCACCTGGTCGCTCTCGCACGGGCGACTCAGGCGCTGACCATGGCGGTCGCGGAAGAGTCGGCACAGCCCAGGGGGAAAAGTGGCGGAATTCCGGTCGCCCTGCTGCGCGCAACCGTTTTCCTGGCGGTCGCCGCCATTCTGATACTCGCCGCGGTGGTGTAGTGATCCCGGTGCAGTTCCCGACTCTGCCCCACACATCGACTATTCCCCTCTGCCACAAACCATCGCCGCGAGATTGATCCAGTAGGCGCCTGCTTTCACTGCTCGGCCCGCACTCCATCCGCACCCCGAGACGACAAGCTGACCCAAAAGCCGTCACGTAAGGCACCAGCCGTCACCATGCACACGAATACACCCGCATCAATCAGTAACTAAAGAGGGACTATTAATGCTCATCAACGTGGCGCTCTGCAACTTCGAGAACAATGGTGGCGGGGACTTAAGTCTGTGGCGAAGGATGCATGAGCGCCTTGCGTCACTCGACCCGCACCTGTTACTGCGCCAGGAAATGTGGGATGCCCAGGACAACAACAACGCGCTCGCGAACGCGGCCGAATCCAAACTGGGCATGACCGGCTTCATCGGCCGTGAATGCTGCACAGCGCTCTACCACGACCCGACGGTGTTCACTCCGGTCGGCGAACACCCGATGACGGGCCCGATGTGGGTGCTCCCGCCGACCGTGCGCAGCATGAACCTCCGTGGGACGGGCAAGCGCGCCGTCCCTATAGTCGTCGGCTCGTACCACCTCAACTACGGCTCCCCCACAACGCGCTTGGCGGAGGCCGAACGGCTGACGCAGTGGGGCGACAAGTGGGTCAAGGTCGATGACGGCCGACTCGTCCACTACCCGGCGCTCCTCGGTGGCGACAACAACAGCTACCCCACCCCCGGGGTCGCCGGCGACCCGGCCTTGCCCGTCCTGGAGAACATCCCCGACGAGCCCCACCGGGCCCACCGTTCCTACATCGGCCCGGACGGGGTGCGCCGGATGGACGACCGACCGGACGACACCTTGCGCACTGCCGGGCTGCATGATGTCGCCCGTCACCTCGCCACCTCGACGGGTGACACTTCCGCCGTCGCGCCGACGGTCGACGCCTACGACACCCACGGGCCGGACGCTCGCATTGACCGGATCTACGCCAGTGCGGAAGTCCTGCCCGCCGTCCGCGAGGTCGAGGTTGTCGACATGAAGGGCCTGTCCGACCACCACACGGTCGTGCTGCGCCTGGATCGGGACATCCTCACCGACATCCTCAACCATCCGATCACCCGGGCGGCGTGAGTCATCACCATGCCCGAGTCGGCCATCGCGGACGCGACGACCTGCCTCCGGCGGCACTGGGGGCTCAAGGCGGTGCCGTCGGCGCGGTTGTATCCGCCGAACCTCGTGCAGGCGCTGGACCGTCTCCCCCGGGGCCCGATCGGCGTTGTCCTGTCTGGCGGCAACGTCGGCTGGCACCTACCAATCCCTGCTGGCCTCCTCCATGCAAAGGACCGACCCCTATGCCTACCACGTTTCAGTGCTGTACTGAGCCCGGCCGGGTGCACAGCCCGGTACCGCCGCTGACGCAGTACGCCAGCCCGAACCTGATCGCCGCCATCGCCCACCACGGCCACGACCCCGCCGACGACCCCGCCTGGGCCCACTCCGGCGCGCCGACCCAGCAGGAATACGGTCAGTGGGCCCCCCACCTGTGCGGGATGGTGTGCATGCAGATGGCGCTGCTCCACCGCGACTGGGCGACACCGACCCTGTGGAGTCTGCGCGAGGGCGCCGTACGGGCCGGCGCCTACGAGGTGACCGGCGACAGGATCAAGGGGCTGATCTACAGGCCGTTTGTCGACTTTGCCGAGCGGGCGCACCGCATGCCGGCCGAGGCGCACCCCACGCTGTCCATGGTCGAGCTCATGGTGCTGTGCGGGGCCGGGCGGATGGTCATGGCCAGCGTGTCCAAGGAGATCCGGACGCCGGACGTGACGCCCCGCCGGAAGGGCGGACACCTCGTCCTCGTCCGCGGCATCAGCGACGAGCGGGTGTACTTCAATAACCCCTCCGGCCACACCGCCCTGACCAGGAAGGCGGCACTTCCTCTCGATATTTTCGAGCAGTACTTCGGGAACCGCGGCGTCAGCCTCGACACGCGCAACGTGACCCCCAGCCCCTCTCCGGCTGGGATCTCCACGTGCGCGCCCGCCACTCCGGCTCCGGGGGCGCGGCCGGACCGCGAGGGGCAGTTATGACACAGCACCTCTCGTGGTTGGAGGGGGCCGACCGCGGCGAGCGGCTGGCCGGCTCGTCGTCACGGAACATCGGTGCCAGACGGGCCCACCAGGCCATGACGACGCTCCTGGGCATGGGCGTCTACCCACCAGGCAGCAAGCTCCCCCGGCGCAAGGACCTGTGCACCCAGCTCGACGTCTCCCAACTGTCCCTGCGGGACGCCCTGCACGCACTGGCCGACGAAAGACTGATCGACGCCCTCCCCACGGGGGAATACGTCGTACGAGCCATGGACACTTTCGGCCTCTCCCCGCGCGTGGAGTCGGAGCACCGCGCCGATCCTGCCCCGGAAACGGCGGTGGAGATCGTCTGGGAGCGCATTGTGTCCGGCGCGATCAAGCCCGGCGGCTTCATAGCCGAGCTGCCGGGGACGGTCAGCATCGGTGACCCCGATGTGTCGCCCAGTCTCGACCCTCTGATTGCCGAGGGGTTCCTGGTCGACGTGCCGGGCGTCGGTATCCACATGCCCCTCCTGGAAGGACCTCAGATCCGGCGGCTCGTGTGGGCGCGCATCGTGGCCGGCGTGATCAAGCCGGGAAGGCCCATATCGGGTGAGATGCCGTGGCAGATCGACATCAGCAGCGCGGCGCAGAGGTCCGCACTCGACCCTCTGATTGCCGAGGGGTTCCTGGTCGACGTGCCGGGCGTCGGTATCCACATGCCCGCGATGAGGGGAAGGCAACTCCTCAAGATCGTGCGCGCGCGCATCGATACGGGGGTCATCAAGCCCGGAGACTACGTCTACTGGCCGTTGAGACGAGAGTTCGGGATCGACTGGGTCAGCGCATGGTCCGCGCTCGGGCCCCTTGTCGCAGAAGGACTGCTGGCCTACGTGCCGAGGCGCGGACTCCGTCGACCCCACCACGTCGAAAACGCCGCACTTGAATCCATACCCCAACGATGCTCAGCCGGACTGACTGCCGGTATCCCTTCCGAAGGAATTGAAGGACGGATGACTCCGTCCTGGGGGCGTCGACCAGCGAGCCAAGCACCACCGGGTCGCACGCCCCGCATTCCCGCTGCCGGCCCACCTCCCCAGGTGAGACCGGATTAACTTCCCGCCGCGGCATCGCGTCGGGTTGGCCAGAACCCGGCGGACGGAGCCAGCCCTCCGGCTGCGCTCCGGCCTTCCGCCCCTGGCAGCGCCACCGACTCAGCAACGCTCAACCATCAATGAGGAGTTGACATGACGCGCACCATCACGCAGAGCACCACCCAGATCCAGGAGGCCGCGACCCAAGAGGACGGGTTCACCCTGAACGTCAGCCTCCTGGAGGTCTCCGACGCCGCCGGGCTGACCAACCTGACCGACGACAACTGCGGCACCACCTGCGGCGCCTGCACCACCAACGTCGCCTGACCCGGTCCACCCGGCCTGACCTGACCGGGGCCGCCACACCGATGGTGTGTCGGCCCCGGCTGCCCTTCCCGCTCGGCTCCAGGAGGCATTCGTGACTGCACCACCGGCGTTCCGGGCCGGGGAGATCGCCCTCGTTCGCGCGGTCGCACGACCAGCCACGGCCGAGACTCCCTTCCCGGACTTCGACGACCGGTCTCTGCGAGTCACCGGTCAGGAGGACATCACCGCCGAACGGCTGGCGTGGGTGCGCGCTGTCTGGAGCAATGCCGCGCTGGCCGAGACCGTACGGCACGCCAGCCCGGACCTGGGGGCCCAGATCGAGGCCCTGTGCGCGTCTCGGGCTCCCTCCGGGCGGGACGTGCGGCGTTCCGGCCTCTCTCTGGCCCGATACCTGTTGAGGGCTGGGCACCGGTCCACGCCATTCGGTCTGTTCGCCGGTGTGACCACCGCCGCCTTCGGCGACCGGACGGCCGCTGCCTGGGGCGAAGATCATGTGGTCATCGCGCGGGCCGGTGCCGAGTGGCTGTCCCGGCTGGTCGAGCAGCTGGAGAACAGTGGAGAGCTGCTGCCGTGGCTGTCAGTCATGGTGAACAGCACGGCCTTCGTACGAGACGGGTTCTTGGTCGTCCCGTACCAGGACGACGGTCGGCGGGCGGTGGAGGCGTCGATCGAGTTGTCCGCGCCGGTGCGCAGTGCTCTTTCCGCAGCGGAGGAGCCGGTCCGGTTCGAGGACTTGGCCGAGAAGCTGGGCGCGGAGTACCCCGGTGTGGTGCCCGAGCGGGTCCACGGGCTGCTGGTCGAGCTGATCCGGAGGCGCGTGCTGATCACGAACCTTCAGGCGCCGGCAACCGAGACCGACGCCCTCGGCTATGTCCTCGCCCAGCTCGAAGCGGCCCGGACCGGCGTCCTTGCCCCGCTCGCCGGGACGATCGACGGCCTCCGGGCCGTACACGCAGCGCTGCCGAGATGCGTCTCGGCGGATGGCCGGGAAGATGTGGCTGCCCGGATGCGGCGGTTGGTTCCGGGCCTTCGGCGTCACCCGCTGGCGCTCGACCTCCGCCTCGACGCACACATTCAACTCCCGGACGAAGTGGCGCGTGAGGTCGAGCGGGCCGCCACCGTCCTCACCCGGCTAAGCGCCCGCCCGTACGGGGCTCGCGGGTTGGGTGAGTACCACCAGCGGTTCTATGAGCGGTACGGCATCGGCACGATGGTGTCCCTCCTCGACGTCGTCGCCGACAGCGGCATCGGCTACCCCGCTGGCTACCCCGGGGCCCCTGCCGGCGCCCGACGACGGCGGATCTCCCCTCGCGACGACGTCCTGGTCCGCCTCGCCCAAACCGCCGCGCTCGACGGGCACGACGAGGTGGTGCTCACCGACGAGATGGTGGACGCCCTGGACGTGGGGCCGACGGACCCGCGGGTGCCGCCGCACCTGGAGATCGGCGTGCGGCTGCACGCGGCGAGCATCGACGAGGTACAGCGCGGCCGGTTCACCGTGGAGGTCACGAGCGTGTCCCGGGGCGCCGGGGTGAGCACCGGCCGCTTCGCCGATGTCCTGGATCCCGCCGCGCGCAAGGCACTGGCCAGGGAGCTGGCCGACCTACCCACCGCCGATCTCGGCACCGACCCCGCCCAGCTCTCCTTCCCCCCGCTCCTTGCCGACACCGCGCACGTCACCCGGACCCCTCGCATCCTGCCGCTGCTGATCAGCCTGCAAGAGCACCGACCGCCCGAGGAGGGTGTGCTCACTCCGGCCGATATCGCGGTGGCCTGCGACGGCCGCCGGATGTACCTGGCCGCCCCGGCTCTCGGTCGTCGCATCGAGGCCGTGGGCATGCACGCACTCAACCTCACCGAGCACACGCCGCCGCTGGCCCGGCTGCTCACCGAGCTGTCCCGTGGCCAGTGCGCCCAGGTGACCACATTCGACTGGGGTGCCGCCGCGACGGCACCGTTCCTCCCGCGCCTGCGCTATGGCCGCATCGTGCTCTCCCCGGCCCGGTGGCGGCTGGAAGCGGCCGACCTGCCCGGCCCGGACCGTCCCACAGCGGAGTGGAACCTCGCGCTCGGTGAGTGGCACAGCCGCCGACGCCTGCCTCAGCACGTGCAGCTCGTCCAGGGCGACCGGCTTCTGCCCCTCGACCTCGCCCAGGCCGCCCACCGCAGTCTGATGCGCCAGCACCTCGACCGCGCCTCGGCCGTGGTGCTCACCGAAGCACCGGGGCCGCAGGCGTACGGCTGGAGCCAGGGCCGGGCCCACGAGATCATCGTCCCCCTCAAGGCGACCCTGGCCGCCGCGTGGCCGCCGCTGCCCCAGCCCAGCCCAGCCCGCGTCCTCACCCCGGCCCAGTCGCAGACGCCGGGCGCGTCGTCGGTGCTGCTGGCCGCCCTGTACGGGGACCTGCGCCGGCAGGACGCCGTACTGGCCCGGCACGTCCCCGACCTCATCCGCCGGCTCGGTTCTCCCCCGTGGTGGTTCATCCGGTTCCGCGACCCCGACCAGCACCTTCGCCTGCGCATCGCTCTGGCGGACCCGGATGGCTTCGCGGACGCCGCCCGTACGGTGAGCGCGTGGGCCGACGAACTGCGCACGGCCGGGCTGCTGGCGGATCTGCGGTACCCCACGTCCTACCGGGAGATGGGCCGCTGGGGCTCCGGGAGCGCTTGGGACGCCGCCGAGGAGGTGTTCCGGACGGACTCGCGGGCCGTCGTCGCCCAACTCTCCCAGCTCCGGCGCCCGCAGCAGCGCACGCTGGTGGCCGCCCACACCTTCGCAATCACCTCGGCGTTCCTCGGCGGCCAGCGTGCCGGCGCGCGTTGGCTGATCGACCACATCCCGCACCGGGCGCCGGAACCGGTCCCGAGGCCGCAGTTCGCCGAGGCCGTCCGCCTGGCCGACCCGCACGACGACTGGGCCGCGCTCCGCGCGGTACCCGGCGGCGAGGCGATCGTGTCGGGCTGGGCCGACCGCGATGCCGCGCTTGCCGCCTACCGCACGCACCTGCCGGGCCCTGACACCGAGGGCATCGCCCTGGACGACGTCCTGACCTCCTTGCAGCACACCCACTTCGTGCGGCACGTGGCGGTCAACTTCCCCGAGGAGAAGATCTGTCTCCGCCTCGCCCGTGCCGCCGCCCTGGCCTTCAACTCCCGCCCCAGGAGGGCCCGGTGAACCACGACACCGCCCTCGGCCTGTCGGCGGGCATCGCCGACAGGCTCGCCCACCCCGCCACCGCGCCCGACCCGGTGAACACGGAGACCGCCCGGCAGCACCTTGCTCTCGGCCCGATCGGCATCGCTCTGCTGCACATCGAGCGGGCCGCGGCCGGCCTCGGGCCCTGGCAACGCGCCCACGACTGGCTCGCGACCGCCACCCGCCGGCCGGTCACCAGCGGCACCGACAGCCACCCCTTCTACGGCGCCCCCGCACTCGCGCACGTCCTGGCCTGCGCCGCCGAAGCACTCCCCGGCGCCTACGCACGCGACCTCGCCCTGCTGGACCGGCAGCTCCACTACGACGTCGAGCGCCGCCTGAACGCCGCGCACCGCCGGATCGACACCGGACAGCTCCCGGCGCTCGCCGAGTTCGACGCGATTCGCGGGCTGACCGGCTTCGGCGGCTACCTCCTGCGCCGCGACCCGGCGGGCCCGGCCCTGCGATCGGTCCTCGACTACTGCGTACGCCTGACCGAACCGATCACCCAGGACGTGGACACCCTGCCGGGGTGGTGGACGCTCACCGGGCCCTCCGGGCAGCCGGACGACCGCTTTCCCGGCGGCCACGGCAACACCGGCATGGCCCACGGCATCGGCTCCGTCCTGGCCCTGCTCGCGCTCTGCGCCCGTCGCGGCACCACGGTCAGAGGCCACCGCCAGGCCATGCGCACCGTCCTGGCCTGGCTCGACCGCTGGACCACCGCCGCCTCAACGGGCCGAACCTGGCCGTACTGGATCACCCGTGACGAGCTGCGCACCGGCTGGCGCGCACCCGCCGGTCCCCAGCGGCCCTCCTGGTGCTACGGAACCGCCGGCATAGCGCGCGCCCAACAGCTCGCCGCCCTCGCCCTCGGCGATCCCGCCCGCCGAGCGGTCGCCGAGCACGCCCACTTGGACGCCGTCACCGACCCCGACCAGCTACGGGCCACCACGGACTTTGGCCTGTGCCACGGCTTCGCCGGACTCGCCCACCTCACCGTCCGTACCGCCGCCGACGCCGCACCCGAAACCGCGAACCAGCTCCGCGCCGCTCTGCCCGACCTGCTCGCCCCCCTGCTGCCACTCGGCTCGAAACCCGAGGAAGCCGGAGCGGCACTCGTCGACAGCCCCGCCGGCGCCGGGCTCCTCGACGGCGCCGCCGGCATCGGGCTCGGCCTCCTCACCGCTTCCGGCACCACCGCGCCCCACACCCACTGGGACGCCTTCCTACTCATCGCCTGAACCCGAGAGGACCTTGATGCCCGCCCACCACTGGCAGCAGCACCAGATCACCTTCCCCGACCGGCAAACCGCGCGCGCCGCCATCACCGACCGCCTCGCCCCCGTCCTGATCGAGGCAGAAGCCGACCTGCAGCTCAGCGGCTGGTGGTACATGAACAAGCAGCCCTGGCCCCTGCGTTACCTGGCCGACCAACCGGCCCCGGCCGTAGCGGCGCTGCTGGAAGACCTGGTAGCGGACGGCATCGCGTCCTCCTGGACGACCGGGATCTACGAGCCGGAGACCGACGCCTTCGGCGGCCCGGCAGCCATGCAGGCCGCGCACGACCTCTTCCACGAGGACAGCCGCCAACTCCTCACCTACGCCTCCGGCCCCGGCCGATTGGGAAGGTCGGAGACGGCCGTCCTGCTGATGAGCAGCATGATGCGCGCCGCGAACCTCGACTGGTTCGAGCAGGGCGACGTGTGGAGCAAAGGCGCCGAACTGCGTCCCGCCGTCACCGGCCCCGGCCGCGAACAGTCCGTCGCCCTGCTGCCGGCCGTGCGGAAGCTGATGTCCACCGAGGCGCGCAGCCTGTGCCGTGCAGGCGGTCCGCTGGACGGACAAGCGGAGTGGGTCGCCGCGTTCGAACGAGCGGGTACGACCCTGGCCTACCTGGCGGCACAGGGCGAGTTGACCCGTGGCCTGCGCGCCGTCGTCGCCCATCACGTGATCTTCCACGCCAACCGTGCCGGCCTGCCCTCCGCAGATCAGCACGCCTTGTTCCACATCGCACGAGAGGTAGTCATGGGATCGAGTGACAACACCGCGTCCGCAGCGGTGAACGACTCCGCCGCCGATAGCGTCAGCCTGGTGAACACCGACACGCTCATCACGCCCGAAGCCGAAGCCAAACGCCTGCGCAACGCGTTGGTCGACCAGATCCAGGCCGAGGGCCACGCCCGCACCCCCGCCGTCGAGGACGCCCTTCGCACGGTCCCGAGGCACCGGTTCGTCCCCGACGCACCGCTCACCGACGCCTACGCCAACGCGCCGGTGAACATCAAGTACGACACCGACGGCACGTCGATCTCCTGCGCCTCCCAGCCGAGCGTCGTCGCCCTCATGCTCGACCAGCTCCAGGCCCAGCCCGGCGAGCGCATCCTCGAACTCGGTGCCGGCACCGGCTACAACGCCGCCCTGATCGGGCACCTCGTCGGCCCCGACGGACACGTCACCACCATCGACGTCGACGACGACCTCGTCGAAGGCGCCCGCGCCCACCTCGCCGACACCGGCTTCACCAACGTCCAGGCCCTCACCCGCGACGGCGCCCTGGGCCACGCCGAGGGAGCACCGTACGACCGGATCATCGCCACCGTCGGCGCTCACGGCATCCCGCCCGCCTGGCTCGAACAGCTCGCCCCCGGCGGCCGGCTCGTCACGCCCCAGCGCCTCACGGGAAGCGTCTCGCGCTCCATCGTCTACCAGGAGCGCGACGGCCGCTGGATCTCGTCCGGCTCGCAGATGAACACCTTCATGCCACTGCGTCGCGGCATCGCCGACGACGACCGCCGCGTCATCCCTCTTTCCACGCAGAGCACCGTGCGCCTCCAGGCCCCCGCCGGACAGCAGATCGACGCCGACGCCCTCGCCGGGGTCCTGGAACAGCCGCGGACCGAGCAGTGGACCGAGATGAAGGTCCGCGCCATGGAGAGCCCGGAGTGGATGGAGCTCTTCGTCTCCTGCTCCCTGCCCTCCGGACTGATCCGCATGCTGTTCCCCCAGACCGCCAAGGGCACCGTGCTCACCGAGGACCCCTATCCCTCCTCCACGGCCGCCGTGGACAAGGGCGCGCTCACCTACCTCACCCGGCGCCTGCTGGACGAGAAGACACCCGAGGGCGGCAAGCTCTGGGAGTTCGGCGTCGTCGGCCACGGCCCCGGCACCGAGGAACTCGCCTCCCAGGTCACCGACGCCATCCGCACCTGGGACCGGGAGTACCGAGGCCGGGAAGCCACCTTCGAGCTCCTGCCGCTCGACGCGCCCCCCACCGACCAGCAGCCCGGCACGTTCGTCCTCGAAACCCCGCTCAACCGCGTGCTCGTCACCTGGCAGTAACCCCCAGGTGCGGGGCCCCCCCCCCCCCGCGGGGCCGCCCCCCCCCCCCCCCGGGTGCGACCCCCGGGGCCCCCCGGGCCCCGCGGCCCCCCCCAGCCCGCCACGGGCCCCGCGCGCCCCCCCCCCCCGACCAGCCCCCCGGGTGTGCGCTCACTCTAAACCCCCCCACGGGGGTGGCTCTACCGGTGTCCCCCCCCCGGGGGGGGCCCCCCCCCCCGCGGGCGCCCCCCCACCCCGCTCCCCCGTTTCCCTACCCGGGAGTCCCCATGGACCCGTACGCCTCCATAGCCCGGCGCTTCCCCCTCATCTCCCGCTTCCGCCCCGCCTGCCTGCCACTGCCGCAGCGCGTCCGCGCCCTGGTCGAGCTCTCCGCCACGGCCCAAACAAAGGCGGACCAGGGCCTGGCGTCCGCGGTCTACAACCAGGCCGCGCTCCTTGCCTCCGACCTCGGCCTGCCCGACCTCGCTCGCCAGTGGTGCCATCAGCACGCCGCCGCCTACCTCCACGCCACCCCCCTCCCCGGCATGACCGCGATCCGAGCCCTGGAACCCGTCGTCAACCTCGCTCGGCTCCAGATCCGTGCCGGGAACACCGAAGACGGCCGCCACCGCCTCCTCGAACTCTTCGATGCCGTCAGCAGCTCTGTCCCCGCCGAGTTCGAAGGCGTTCGCATCCCCGCGGAACTGACCACCAGCGACGCCGACCGCGACGAGGTACGAGCCTGGCTTTGGCGGGTGATCCTCTCCGACGGCACCCGCACCCTGACCGTCGCCGGCCATTGGACCGAGGCCCTGGCCCACATCGAGCAGCACCGCGGCCTCGGACTGCGGATGCTGGACGGCCGGCAGGTCGCCGTACTCGCCGCCCTTCACGCCGACGCCGACCACGCCGCCAGTCTCGTCGCCGAGACGACACCCGGCGAACCCTGGGAGAACGCCGTCACCGCCTGCCTGGCCGTGCTGTGCCATCGAGCCGCCCACCGCCCCGTCGACGGCCTCCTCCCCGAGCTGGTGAACACCTACGTGCAGCGCGAACCCGACATCGGCACGACCGTCTTCGACACACGCCTCGGGCTGACCGTCCTGGACCTCCTCGACCAGACCGACAGCCCCGCAGCACATCACGTCGCCGAGGAATTGCACCGCCGGACCATGGCCGCGACCGACGGCTACGCCGCCCGTGAGTGCCTTGCCAACCCCTGGTTCACCAACCTGATGCCCTCTGGGAGAACGAACACTGTCCGCGACCTGGTCCACGCGTGCGGGCTGGACGACGGAGGGCTACCTCCGACCCTGGTCGCCACGGTAGTTAGTGCGCTTCGGGCCAGCAGCGAAGTGATCCGTGAAAGCGTGGCATCGTTATGTCCCCTTCAGGGGAGGTCCCAAAACGAGGGGTTCGTCAACGAGAAGGGTGCCGGCCTGTGAGCGACACCGTCGGCAACTGTCCCTGATTGCCCCGGACGTGTCCCCGCACACCCGAGGCCGCTCCGGTCCGACCTGCAGCTTGTCGCGCAGTCGGTCAAGGGGAGGCGGGATCAGCGATGGTGTGTGGGCACGCACGGTATTCCACTCGGATCACGGGGCGTAGAGAACTCCGTGGCCTCGGACGCCGTGCCCGTCACGTCCCGCCCCCGCCACGCCCCTGACAGACCACCACAAAGCGAGCGTCAACCGGCAACCCCGAAGCCTTATCGCGACCGCACCCGCAGTCGTGGCTGCATTGAACCCGCTGTCACCTACTCAGGCTGCGCTCAGCCTGCTCCGCATCCCCCGCCATGGGCGGGGAATGCGGACCGCTCTCGCACGGACGAGGTGCAGCGGAAAGTCAGTCGACCACGTCGAAGTCCACGAGGCCGGCTTTCACCGTGCCGATGAACGAGGCGTACGCACCGTGAGGTAGTGCCAGCGCCGGGCCCTGCTTGTCCTTGGAGTCACGGACTCCGATCAGTTCGCCTCGATGGGCAACCTCCACGCAGTTACCACCGCCCTGGTCGCTGTACGAAGACTTGACCCAAGAACCTTCCGGAGCGAGCCCCTCGGAGGGGACGGGCTTCGTGTGATCAGTCATTTCCACAGTTTCTTCTCGAGTTCCATCAGGAATGACGGCGTCTGGGAGGGCCCTGGCGCCGCCTTAACCATGGCATCGAACTGCCTCTGGTACTGCCCCACATCGGAGGGCTTCGACCACATGGTGATGGATCTGTGGCCGTCGCTCTGCACGACCGCGTCCAACTCATCGAACTCCAGCACCGTGAAGCAGAACGCTGCACGATAGGTGGCCAGGGCTTCGGGGATGATCTGCACCTCGACGTTGTCCTGCTCGCACAGACGGATGATCTCCGCGTACTGGCGGCGCATCACCTCTGGGCTGCCGATCTTCGTACGCAACGTGCTCTCAGTGAGGATGATGTGCACTTCGCGCCCACTGTCGAGCAAAGCCTTGCGCTCCATGCGGGCCTGCACGCTGCCCTCGACCGCGTCAGTCGTCCGCTCCTCCACGACCTTGGCGGAGCCCATCAGCGCGCTCGCGTACTTCTCCTCCTGGAGCAGGCCGTGCACCACGTTGTTCTCGAAGCCTCGGATGCGCACCGACTCGCGCTCAAGGCCGAGGTAGCGGGGCATTCCCGAGGGAAGCACGTTCCTGTAGGTCGTCAACGGCTCGCTCTTCAAGGAGTCGCGCTGCATCTGGAGTAGGACGTCACGGTCGTTCGGCTCTATGACGCCATACTCGTCCAGCAACGCTTCGAGGTCCGCCAACTTCGGGAGCGGGATCTCGCCGGCCTCCACCCGACTGAGCTTCGAGCGAGAGAAGCCCAGCTTCGTGGAGACAGCTTCGGCGGTATAGGAGTCCGCCTCGCCGCCATCCTCGGCCTGCCTCTTCTTCCGCTCGCGCAGTACGCGCAGTTCCTTGCCGAGCATGACCCGCAGGTACGTGGGTCCTCGTCGTGCCGCCACCTGTCCCCTCACTTCGTCGCTGAGTGCACCAAGTTTCCTACTCTGCCGCCCAGATCGCGGTGCCTGTGTGTCAGCCAGCGCTCCCTGTCCGGAGTTTCGCACGACGCGTCCTCTCTGCAACACCCCCTGTCCGCCAAGTGGCACATGCCAATTGGTGCCCTTTCGGGGATTCCCTTGAATGTTAATTAGCGCGCGCAGCAAGGTAGTTGTGTCGACCGGGCCACGGCTTCGGTCAGTCACTGCTGGGGGCGCTCACCTCTGGCTGTATCGCGCGACGCGTTGCCATCCAAGGACCGCGAAGGTAGCCGCCGCGCCCGGCACCCCCACACCCCGCCAAGAGCCGAGGTCCGTGATGCGCGAGAGCACCGCCCCCAGAAAGCTCATCTCCTGGATGGATCGGGAGCGCGATCTCGAAGAGTGGCTGAGCCCCGGCCGGTTCCGCGTCAGCACGGGCGCATACGGCTTCCTCGCGGCTGCCCGCCGGGACAACCTCGAACGGATCGTGGCGCGGGCTCGTACCCGCGGGCGGATGCCACGTGTGTGTCTGTACGCGCTCGCCTTCGGGGGCCAGGAGCCCCGGCACTCCTTCAGCGCGGCTGCGGCCTGCGCGGTACGCCAGTGCTGGCAGGTTGGAGCAGGCCAGTCCTATGCCGACCACCACGGCGCCGGTGCTCCTACGACGCGGCCTGGTTGGTGCGGCGTAAGGCGGCAGATCCTCGCTGGATACGCGGATGGGGTCGTCGTGGTTACGGCTGACGTCATCAGTTCTGATATGGAGGGGTACCGGCAGGAACTCGACTGGTTCGAGCACAAGGGCTTCGTCGCCGTGGTGATCCCCGAGACTGGCCGGGGGCAGGCATGACAGCCCATGCCGTCTATATTCGGCGTGCCGACCACGCCCTACGGGGCAGCGACGCACCGGAAGCCGGTGTCGTTGTCCTTCATCGACGTAGCCGCCGCGTTCAGCAGGGAAGGCGCTGCCCGTTCGATCGGAGAGGTGAACGCGGAGCCCTTCAAGTGACGCCGTCCGTTGCCGGGCTCCTCTTCGGTGCCACACCACTCCCAGACGTTGCCGCACATGTCGAAAATACCGAACGGGCTGGCGCCGGACTGGTAACGGGAGACCGGGGTCGTCGCGTCGATGCCGGACTCGGCCGTGTTCGCCTTCGCCGCTGTCGGCTCGTTGCCCCAGGGGTAGATACGCCCGCGCGGTCCGCGAGCTGCCTTCTCCCACTGCCGGGAGGAAGGCAGAGACTTCCCGGCCCAACGGGCGTACGCAGTCGCATCGTGCCAGGTCACCCACACCACGGGGTGAGAGGCCAGCGTGACAGGGCATTGGCCTTCGGGCCAATGCTGAGGCGGTTGGTGCCTGGTGGCCAGCACGAACTTCGCGTAGTCCTCGTTGGTCGTCGGGTAGACGTCCATGAGGAAGCGCTCCAGCCACACCGAGCGATTATCCGGCCCGCAGAGGAAGATGCCCTCTTCGACGAGAGCCATAATCTTCCCATCGACCGGGTGCCGACGAGTACTCGGATCTCTGCGGAGGAGTTCCTCGGCGCGCTCGTCGTGCTCAACAGCGGCGCGTTCGGTCATGAGTGCGGCGAATCGCTGCTGAACGTCGGGTGGGGCCTGGGCAAGCAGCGTGTCCAGGGCCGTCTGGTTGTCGAGTTCGAGCTCGATGGTCTCCCCCCGACGTTTCCATCGGGGGATCTGGCGAGGGTTCACACCGACCAGGTCAGCAAAGTCCTTCTGTCTTTTACGCATGGCAATGCGCAGCAACTCGGCCTCGCGGCCGGTCCACCTGGTCACCCCCGCCATGGCCATGCCCTAGAGGGTCTCGCCAGGAATCGACAGGTATGTCTTCTGAAGTTGCCTCAAAACGGGGTGATCTACGGGCAACTCGGTGTCATCGATCGCGGCCAGGGGGCGGACGCCGATCGACGTGTTCGTGGCGAAGGCTGCGGCCATACCCTTCGCTTGAGCCAGGGTGACGGTTGCGGTGCGGTGTTCGCCTTGCTGCTGGAGCAGGGCCATTGTGACGCCGGGAAGTACGGGAGCGGCGGGCCACACGATGGTGCCCTCCTGGTCGACAAAGGCCACGTTCCACGTGCCGCCTTCGGAGACGAAGCCGTCGCGGCCGAAGAACAGAGCATCGTCGAAGCCCGCTCGCTGAGCCGTGCCCCGAGCGTGAAGGGCTCCGAAGAGGCCGATGTGCTTCACCTGGGGCAGGTCACGCTCGTACAGCTGACTCTGCGCGCGCAGCGGGGCCGAAGGCAGGGCGCCGGCTCCGCGTACGGACACGAGTACATGCGGTTCGTTGGCGTCGGCCGGGTGCCCCATCTCGACCTTCGGGTCGTAGATCGTGACGCGTACGACGCAGGGGAGGGTCTCTCCCTCCAGAGCCTGTCGGACGTACTCGCGGACGCGGTCGGCATTCAGGGTCGCATGCCACACGATCTCGCAGTCTCGCGTGAGGCGTTCCAGATGCAGCGTCAATCCGCGGATGCTGCCGTCGGAGTCGACGCGCATGGACGTGAAGTGCCCGACGTTCGTGAGCGCCAAGGGGAGCAGGTCGTCTACGGATACGGGCTTTCCATCGAGAGTCACCATGACGCCCAGCATGTCAGGACCGCCTGCTCCAGCGGCACCCCAATCCTTGTTACTGACGAGTCAACGTCATCTGAAAGTCATTCCCAAGCCGTCGCGGCGAGGTGTTCGCTGGTCACCACGCAATCACGTCGAGTGATCAGCGTCGCTGCCGTGCCCTTCTGTGCTGCCCACCCGGAGAAGGCGCCGACAGGCCCTGTTTCGGGGATCGGACCGGTCGCAGGCGAGCCCAGTTGGTTTGATGCGAAAAGGAGTTATGTCATGCGTCTGCCGTTGCCGTCCCGTTCGGACGCTGGCCAGAGCGTTGCCGCGAGCGGCCAGGGCGGTAGGGACGCCGCACCTGGCACGCAACGCAATCCGGCGGCGACCGAGGCCCCTCAGGGCAAGGGCTCCTTGCTAGGAAAGAGCCAGCCTCTCGCGCCTCCGTCCCCCTTACCTGCCGTTCCAGGCCCCTTCGGCGGCCCCGAAGTTCCCCCTGACATCACGGGGCCAACGGAGATCAACACGATGAAGCGTCATCCGCGCATCGAGCAGTACGGCTTGATCGGCGATATGCAGACCAGTGCCCACGTCTGCGACGACGGCTCGATAGATTGGTTGTGCCTGCCACGGTTCGACTCGCCGGCCTGCTTCGCCGGCCTGCTCGGCACGCAGAAGCACGGCTCCTGGCAGATCGCCCCGGCCCCGCCTGCCGGTCGGTCCGACGCCGGAGCGGTCGCCGAGCGCCGGTACCGCGACGACTCGCTCGTCCTCGACTCGCTGTGGCGCACTCCGACCGGGTCGGCCCGGGTGCGTGACTTCATGCCACCGCGCGACGGCGCGCCCCAGGTGATCCGGATCGTCGAGGGCGTGACCGGCGAGGTGCAGATGGTCTCGGCCCTGTGCCCGCGTCCGGGCTACGGCAGCGTCAGCCCGTGGATTCACGAGGTCGGGGGCCGCATGGTCGCGGAGGCCGGTGCGGACGCGCTGTGGCTCGACACCAGCGTTCGGCAAGTGGAGAAGGACGGCGTCATCGTCAGTTCCTTCACCGTCACAGCCGGGCAGAGCACGGCGTTCGTACTCAGTTGGTGCCCCTCCCACACAGCCGCCCCGGACCTTCCCGACCCGGAGGCCGCGCTCGCCCAGACGCTCGCCTTCTGGCGGGACTGGACGCAGGCGTGCACCTACGACGGGCCCTACCGCGAAGCCGTGATCCGTTCCTCGATCGCACTGAAGGCAATGACCTACGCACCGAGCGGAGGGATCGTCGCGGCGCCGACCACGTCGCTGCCCGAGGAGGTCGGAGGCAGCCGGAACTGGGACTACCGCTTCACCTGGCTGCGCGACGCCTCCACGACCCTTGCCGCCCTGCTGGGGATAGGAAGGCGGCAAGAGGCCCAGGCATGGCGGCGATGGCTACTGCGGGCGGTGGCCGGTGATCCGGAGAACCTACAGATCATGTACGGGATCACCGGAGACCGTGACCTGCGGGAGCGAGAGCTGCCCTGGCTTCCGGGGTACGAGGGGTCAGCCCCGGTGCGCGTGGGGAACGGGGCGGCAGATCAGCTGCAGCTCGATGTGTACGGCGAGGTGATCGAGACTCTGTACCTCGCGCACCAGAGCGGTGTCGCCCACTGCGCCGACACCGCGGTCCTGCACCGGCGCCTCATCGAGCACCTGGTCCAGCGCTGGCAGGAGCCGGACGAAGGAATCTGGGAGATCCGCGGGGCACGCCGGCACTTCGTGCATTCCAAGGTGATGGCCTGGGTGGCCATCGACCGCACCATCCGCCTTGTTGAGGCCGGGGCCCTCGACATGGCCTTGGGCCCACTGGTCGAACTGCGTAAGACGATTCACCACGAGGTCTGCACTCGGGGATTCGACCCGGTCCGCAACACCTTCACCCAGTCCTACGGCTCTCAGGAGTTGGACGCCGCCACGCTGCTGATCCCTCGGGTCGGGTTCCTTCCGCCCAGCGACCCGCGCGTGATCGGCACCGTGGACGCGGTGGGCCGGGAGCTGGGAACGCCGGACGGACTCCTGCACCGGTACCCGACAACCGGCAAGCGCGCCGGGGTCGATGGCCTGGAGGGCGACGAAGGCAGCTTCATCCTCTGTTCATTCTGGTTCGTCGACGCCTTGGCGCTGACGGGCCGCCTCGACGAGGCTCACGCCCTGTTCGAGCGTCTGCTCGCGCTGCGCAACGATCTCGGGCTCCTGGCCGAGGAGTACGACTCCGTCCAGCAGCGTCAACTCGGGAATTTCCCACAAGCGTTCAGCCACATGGGCCTGGTCCAGAGCGCCCTGCTCCTCCACCTGCTGTCCATGCAGTCCTCCCCTCGTGTGGCATCTCCCGAATGACCTGTCGTCTTCCCGGCGGCGGGATCCGCCGCGTGGCCACACGGCAGTTCCGAGGAAGCGGACACGTTCACGGAACCGAACCGTGGACGCCGCCTCACCGAGGCGATGTCGCGGTTCCGACACCCCGTTCCACCTCACGCCGACCGCGACCGGCCTGCAGGGACCTGACGTCTCAGTACGCCTAGCAGCCCTTTTCCACTGACGAGGATTTCCATGTCTGATAGCGCGTTCCCGACACGGCCGGCCGTGACCGGCCACCGCCGACGGCGGCCTCCACCGATCGACCTCTTCGCCGTGCACTGCGTTCGCCGTGCCGTGGTGCTGCCCCTGCTGCTCCTTGCGTCTCTGCTGGGCACCTTCTTCGCCCTCTGGTCGACCTCCGCAGTGGTGCTGGGCTGGCTCTTGGCCGGCCTCGCCTGTGGGCTGACCGGCACCGCGCTGGTGGCGGCGCGTGGAGCGCACTCCGCCGCCGGCGCCCTGCAGAGGGCCGAAGAGGAACGGCGGGCAGCTGAGCTGACCGCGGTCGCCGGGGTTGTGGCGGCCGTCGAGAAGTCGGTGCTGTGGTCGGCGGACGAGCTGTGCCGAGGGGCTCGCCCTCCCCTACCCGACATGCGGATGCCGCAGCCGGCCAGTGCGGTCACTGAGGTGAGCAAGGCGCTGACTGCGCTCCAGGTGGAGGCCGTTGCCTCGCTGATACGTGTGCACGACGAATCCCAGTCCGCCGTCCTGCTGGAAGTACTCCGGCGCCTGGCCATGCGGGAACACGCTCTGGTTGGAAAGGCGCTGGAGGCACTGACCCAGCTGGAGAAACTGACCGACGACCCGGAGCTGCTGGCAAAGATCTTCGAGATCGATCACCTCGTTACACGGGTGCGCCGACAGGTGGAGAGCACAGCGGTGCTGGGCGGACAGTCCCTGCGTAGCGTGCGCCAGCCGGTTTCCGTCACGACCACGCTGCGCGGCGCCATCTCCGAGGTGGTGCAGTACCCGCGCGTCATGGTCGCCGCCGGGCCGGTAGGCACTGAGCTGGGACTTCCGGGGCACGTGGGTCCGGATCTGACGCACCTGTTGGCCGAGTTGATCGAGAACGCCTGCGAGTGCTCCGATCCGGTGACGAAGGTGACCGTGCGGGCGGAACGGGTGCCGAACGGGCTGGCGATCGAGGTCGAGGACCGGGCCATCCCCATGCATCCGCAGACCCGCGCGCAGATGAACCATCTCCTCAAGGCCCCCGACCAGGTCGACGTCAGCGGCCAGGTACGAGCCGGACAGCTCGGCCTGCTGGTAGCCGCGAAGATCGCCCAGTCGCACGGACTGTCCGTTCTCCTGCAGGAGAACGCGACAAAAGGCACCACAGCCCTGGTCGTCATCCCGACCCGGCTCCTCGTAGCGATCGCCCCCGTCGACTACGCCGACGCCCGCAAACAGGAGAGTCGCCCCTCCGCCCCATCGCCTCAACAGCCCGTTCCGGCGGCTCAACCCTCTGCGGGCCAAGTCGGACGCCCGATGGACGCAGGAGGGCTGTCGGCCAGAGAGGCCGGGCACCCGGCTCCCGATCTCCCTCGGCGTCCACGCCAATCCGCATCGTTCCGTCCCCAGCGAGGGCGGGACCAGGCCCCCTCGACTGCGCCGAGGCCCGGACTCGCAGGCGCCTTCCGCAACGGCGTCCAGGCCAGCCGGAGCACCAGCTCGCCCCCCGACCCGGCTGAGCAGCCCAGGTTCTGACGCCCCAGCCCTCGCAGTGGCCCCGAACCGACCCACCAGCCCTTCTCCCTTCTGGAGCGACGATTCCCATGAGCACTCACCCCGAGATGACCCACGTGACCGGCAGCGCGTCCGAATCGAAGGCCGAGGTGACGCCAAGCGGCATGCGGGGCGACATGCTCTGGCTGCTGCGACACTTCGCCAACGAGGTTCCGGGCGTCATGCACGCGGTCCTGCTGTCACGGGACGGGTTGCGGCTGCTGGACAGCGAAGTCGACAAGGACTGGGCCGACGAGCTCTCGGCCGCACTCAGTGGAGTGGCCTCGCTCGCGTCGAACATCACTGGCCCCAGCCACAAGAAGCGGCCGTCCAGGCAGGTCATCATCGAGCGAGATGATTGCCTGTTCTTCGTCCAGAGCGCCGGTCGCAGCGCGGCCTTCGACAACCGCCCCGGCGACCGGGGCCTGGTGGACACGATCCTCGCCGTCGTCGCCGCCACGGACGCAGACGCGGGCAACGTCGGTTTCGAAATTGGCCGGCTGGTACAGAAATTCGCCCCGTACATGAAGATCCCCGTCCGAGTAGGCGCAGGTGACGAGGTCCGGTGAGCACCCACGGCGAGGCAGCCGAGGATGCGACGTTCGTCCGGACCTACACGCTGACACGCGGGCGCACCAGGCCGCGGCATCTGATGGCCCTGGACACGGTCCTGGAGGCCGGCCCCGGACGGCCCGGCCCAGGTCAGGCCAGGGAATGCGAAGAGATCCGCACTCTGTGCCGGGAGCACCGGCGTTCGGTGACTGAGTTGGCGGGACGACTCGGCCGTCCTGTCACCGCCGTCAAGATTCTCGTCTCTGACCTCCTGGACGCCCACGCCCTGGTCGTCTCCGTCACCGATGCCTATTCCTCTTCCGACACCGACGCGGACGCGGACCCGGACGCGGACGAACGACCCACAACCGATCTATTGGCGGCCCTCTCGGCGGGCCTGAAGAGGAAGTGGCCCAATGCCACCATCTATCCCCAGGCCGGGTGACCCAGACATGGATCTGCGAAGTCCGTCGTGCGCGCAGTCCGCTGCGCCGACTGTGCTGAAGATTGTGATCGCCGGTGGTTTGGGCGCGGGCAAGACCACCGCCGTGGGCGCGGTCAGCGAGATCACCCCGCTGAGCACAGAGGAGTACCTGACCTCAGCCAGCGCTGACGTGGACAACCTGGAGGGCGTCGAGGCCAAGCGGATGACCACGGTCGCCTTCGACTTCGGCCGCCTCAGCCTGCCCGACGCGTCCGTTCCTCTTGAGTTGTTCCTTTTTGGCACGCCCGGCCAGGACCGGTTCGTCGACCTCTGGTACGACCTCTCCCGCGGTGCAGTCGGCGCTGTTGTTCTAGTCGACACCCGCCGACTGGAGAGCAGCTTCCCCCCCGTCAGCTTCTTCGAGGACATCGGGCTGCCTTTCGTGATCGCCGTCAACCACTTCGACGGAGCCTACCGATACCACCCCGAACAGGTTCGCGACGCCCTCGGACTGCAGCCCTTCGTCCCAGTGGTCTCATGCGACGCCCGCGATCCGAGTCTCGTCGCCGGCGTCCTGCTGACCCTCGTCAGCCATGCCATGAACAACGCACCGGACGACCCCACTCGCCCCACATCCGCCACCACCCTCCAGGACGCCTGATGTCGTATCAGCCCGACGGCCCCCGCTTCGTGCCCCAGCCCGCGTCGCCCGCTTTGTCCTTGCCTCAACGCGGCATGCGTGACGGCGCCCACGTGCTGCCGATCCCGACTGGCGCCGCCGTTGCCGGTTCGACGGCTCGGCAGGCGAGCGAACTGGCGCAGCGGTACGAGCTGCTAGAGCGCCTTGGCGTGTCCACCACTCCCAGCCAGGACTTCGACGACCTGGCCCGCGACATGGCCGAACGGGCAGGCTTTCTGTACGGGTTCGTGAACCTGCTCCTGGAAAGGCAAACCTTCGTCGGACTGCACCAGCCGCCGGCGGACAGCGGGTACGTAATCGTCGGCCGCACCATGAGCCACAACCACGGCTGGTGCCCGGAGGTCGTGGCACGCAGGAAGGCACTCCCGCTGCACGACGTGCACGCCAGCCCGCGCTTCAGCAGCAACCATGTGGTCGACGCGGTCGGAATCCAGTCCTACTTCGGCGCACCGCTCATCCACGAGAGCGGCACCGTGCTGGGCACGGTCTGCGTCATCGACCCCGAGAAGCGGCCTCTGAGCGACGCCCGCCGGATCAGAGACATCACCATCAGCAGCGGTGCACAGGTGATCCATGACATCACCACCGCGCCCGCCCGCCGCTAGCCCGTTCCGCAACCCCCACCCGGGAGGGGCTTAAGAAACCCGGCCGCTCCACCGCACGCACTTCACCAGGGAGAGGGATACGACCATGCCCGCCACACCGCCTCCGGCGCTGCACCCCTATCTCACCGCCCGCCACGAACTGCTGTGGAACGAGGCGGACGCCTTCGCGGCCGAGTACATCGCTCCGCGCGTCGTACGGATGGAAGCCGCTCCGGGCAGGGTGGAGCGCAAGGTCGCCGATCTGATGGCCGCGCGGGGCTGGTTCGCCGTCACCGTCCCGACCGCCTTCGGTGGCCTGGGCGCCGGGCACGTGGCCAAGACAGTCCTGATCCACCGTATCGGCTGCATCTCTGCGGCAGCCGCGGCCATCCTCCAGGCCACCCTGATCCCCGTCGGTGCCCTGCTGCACTTCGCCACGCACGAGCAGAAGGGCCGCTGGCTGCCGGGGGTGGTGGACGGATCGATGCTCCTGACCATCGCGGTAACCGAACCGGGCGCGGGCGGGCACATCGGCGGCATCGAGACAACCGCCGAGCGCACCGGCAATCACTGGGTGATCACCGGCAGCAAGATCCACATCGGAAACAGCCACATCGCCGACTCCCACCTCGTGCTCGCGCGCACCGCCGAGGTCGGGGTGCGCACCTCGCACGCGCTGACCGCGTTCATGGTCGAATCCGACCGCCCTGGGATCTCCGTCGCCGATCACCGGCCCAGTCTGGGCCTGCACGGCTTCTCCGCCGGCCGCCTCGACCTCGACCGCGTCCGCGTTCCTGTCGACAACATGGTCGGCGAGGTCGGCCAAGGACTGAGCGTGGCACAGAGCAGCAGCATCCTGTACGGCCGCCCCAACCTGGCCGCCGTCAGCCTCGGCATCCACGAGGCAGTCGCGGCCACCACGACCTCGTACCTCAAGGGTCGGCCCCGCTACCGGAGCGCCCTGTCCGATCTGCCGGTCCTGCGGGACCGAGTCGGCGACATGGAGGCACGCCTTCGCGCGGCACGCATCCTGGCCTACCAGTCAGTGCACCTGCTCGACCAGGGCCTTTCCTGCGACGCAGAACTGATCAACGCGAAGTACCTGGGCCACCAGTGGGCCATGACGTCCACCCAGGACGCCATGGAACTGCACGGAGCCCACGCCCTCGACCGCGAGTACCCCCTGCAGCGCCTCTGGCGCGACATCCAGCACACCCACCCCCCGGCCGGAACCGGTGAGGTCCAGCGAATACGCCTAGCCGACGCCGCCTTCGACGAGGACGGCATCCAGTGGTCCGAGCGTCTCGCCGCCGAAACCACCTGGGCGCAACCCGACCCCACGGCCGCATGAGCCCCCGTGCGCGGCACCCCGTGAATCCCGACCGCCGCGCACGGGCCCGTGCCGCCGGCCCCCGTCCCCCGCGGGCGCCGGCGGCACCCCTTCCTGAATCCGTCCGCCCAGCCGAGAAGAGACACGCGTGAACCCGTCCACGACGACCGGCGCACCGATTACACCGCTGAAGCCGACCCACCAGCTCATCGCCCAGCATCTTGTTGACGGTCACACCGCCCAAGGCATCGCCACGCGGACCGGGCTGTCGCCCCACACGGTCCGTCAGTACATCCGTGACATTCGGATGAACGTCCACTGTCCGCCTCGCTGCAAGCCGCAGGTGCTCGTGCATCTTCTGCTGGCCGCCGAGCAGGTCGACCCGCCCACCTCGGAGCGGACGGCCCCTGGATTCAACGCGGAGCAGCAGCAGCTTCTGAAGGCGGTCGCCGAGCATAGCGCCGACCGTGACATCGCCCGAGCCGCCAGGATCCCCCCGGCAAATCTCCGGTCCGCACGCGCCAAACTGCTCGACGAGGCGGGCGCCTCCGATGTCATCCAGCTCGTCGTCCTGGCCCACGCCTGGCACCTGCTGGGCGCCAGGTCGCTCGGCACCGCGGAGGGCGGTGCGAACCAGTGAACACGCCTCCCCCGCAACAGCGACGCGCACCAGAATCAGCAGCCGTGTACGAGATGCGAACTCTGTGCACGGACGCCGAGCGTGACGAGGCCGTCGCGCTCGTCCAGGACCGTCAGCGCTGGCTCACTCTGCGCGGCCTGCCGGTGCCCGCACGCGCCGACGTCCCGGCCCTGTTCCGCGACTCGAACGCGGAGCCGGCCGGACTGTTCGAGGACGGCGTCCTGCTGGCCTGCATGATCCCGCAGCGCACGCCCGAGATCAGCTGGGGGCAGGGCCCGAGCCTCTTCCTTAGCAGTCTCCACACCCTGCCCGACCGCTCCGACTACACCATCCGGCTGATCACCCTGTGGGCCGCCGACTTCGCCGCCCGAGTCGACCTGCCCCTCGTGCGCGCTGAGGCTCTGGCCCGCCGGCCCCTCGACGGTGATCCGATCGCCCCCGTCCTCCAACGGCTTACCGACATGGGCTGGGACGTGCGGGGAGAAGGCACCGGACAGCACGATGAACGAGTCGCCCGCCTCGAACTCATTGCCGAGCGGCGCTGGGGACTGAGCGCGCTCATCGGCTGCCAGGTCCACGAGCCGCGCTCTGCCACACGCAGCCGGAGCATCGCGTGACGGCAGCCGAACCGTTGCGACCGGACCTCGCCCGCGAACTCATCGACCGAGCCACAAAGGCGGCAGCGCGCAGAGCCAAGCGCGTGCGCAACCAACTCGACTCCGTCCAGCTCGGCCAGGACCGTCACGCCGACCACGCCGACACCAAGGTGCTGCGTCGAGTCCTGGCTGAGCACGACTGGCCCGGCCACCGCCTCGTCGGCGCCGAAGCCGCACGCGCCGCCTGGAGCCTGGCTCTTCACTCCGACGACGAGGCCGACTTCCAGCGTGCCGCCACCACCCTCCTGGAGCGTGCAGTCCAGGACGGCGACGCGCGTATTCAACACTGGGCCCACCTCTACGACCGCACCCTGCTCAACAGCGGTCGCCCCCAGGAGTTCGGAACTCAATTGTTCCTCAGCGCAACAGGGGTTGAGCTGTGCCCGGTGCGCGTGCCCGACTCCCTGGACCAGCGAAGGGCTTCCGTCGGGCTGTCACCCATCGCCGCGGCTCTGGAGACGGTGCGTCGCCGGATATCTCAGGCTTCCCAGGCCGACGACTCCCCGACCGTCGTGCTCGCGGAGGTCGCATGACCCAACGAGCGCCGCCCACTCCACCGATCCGCCGCACCCACCGATCCCCCTCATACGAAAAGGACCGTTGCCGTATGAAGCTCACCACCGCTGTCCTCGCCGCCGGCGCCGCAGTCTCCCTCGCGACCACCATGGTCGGATCCGCCCTGCTCCGGCAGAACGCGCGGCACCAGGCCGAACAGAACGAGGCGACCCTCGCGGGCAACCAGATCGAATGGCTGGCGCAAGTGTCCACCACCCCTGACCTCGCCGAAATCTGGAAGCCCGAGGGCATGGATACCGAGGAGTACATGCGGCTCATGTCGGCCAACCGGCTCCTCTGCTCGTTCAGCCTGCGCGACCGCCTCGGCTTCGTCCCGAAGGGGCACCTTCCCTTGCACGCCGCGTGGATCATGAAAAGCGACGTCAGCCGCCGGTACTGGAAGCACTTCGGCGACCTCCGCGCCCAGGAGGCCGAGGGCGACGAGCGGGCCGAGCACTTCACCCGGGTATTGGACCACGCCGCCGAGAACGCCCTCCGATCCCGCCGCAGGGGCGTACCGCCGCACTGTTCAGGGTGATCGACACGATCGCGGGCGCCGACGTACGCCTCGGCGCCGCCCAACGGCACTCCGCGCTGGCGTCACCCGCGACGCAGAACTATCGGAGGCAGAGCACCAGTGCCTCCAAGGAGCCCTCACCCCGGCCCACCTGTTCGGTCGGTCGACCACACGGCGAGTCGGCGGGCAGGTCTGGGCCTCGTACGAAATGACGCCACGAAGAGTGCCCGTTCAGCGTGGCAGGGATACCACCTCGGTCCGACCTGCACCAGCAGATCCCCCGCAACCTTGAACACCGCGCAAAGCGGGCGCGCGATGGCGAGTACCACCCCGTCCGACCGATACCCACCGCTAGGCCCAGGTACAACGCGCGCAACAGCTCCAGCAACCGCCTACCTGACATGGAGTAATTCATGACCTCTCGCTCCGCAACCCAGCCCATAGCCGTCGGTAGTGAGCGCCTGCAGCAACTGGAGCAGTCCGCCCTGGACCACAACGTCCCCGTCGAGGACGTGTTGCTGATCGCCGTCAACCTGTACGGGATCACCTCCGACCAGGACCGCAACCGGGCCCGGGTCAACCTCCACCTCAATCGCCGTCCCGACGTGCCCTGGCAGGTCATCGTCCCGCTGAACCGGCCGGCCTCGCCATTCCTACTCCGGGGCGACGAGCTGTCGCTGAACGGTGAGGTGGTCGCGCACGTCGAGCGCATCGACGCCGACGAGGCGGTCGGCGGGTACTTCCGCAACGGCGGCCGGGCCGCGACCCTCAACCCGAACGCGCGCAGCCGGTGCGTCGGATGCGGCTGGTGCCCCAACACGCTGGAGGCCGCCGCCGACCCGAAGATGCAGGAGGAGCAGGGGCTCGACGCCCTGCTGCGCGCCCTCGGCGAGCAGCACCCCCGCCGCAACCTGGCCGAACTCACCGAGGTCACCGTCTCCACCGGCTGTTTCGAGCGTGAGGAGGCCGCCGTCGACCATCTGACCGCCCTGCGGCCCGCCCTGGAACGGGCCGGCGTCACGGCCCGGATCGGCTTCCTCACCTCCGTGCTGCGCAGCGACGAGGCGTTCGCGACGATCGCCTCGCAGGTGTCGCCGTTCGTGCTCCGGCTGACGGCCGAGCACTTCACCAGGCGGGAGGCCCTGATGAAGGAGACCAAGGCCAGCCTGCTCCCGGAGCAGATGCCGGGCCTGCTGGCGCGGGCGAGGGCGGCGGGGCTGGACACCTCGTACACGTACATTGCCGGGATCGACCCGCTGGAAGACCTCGCGCGCGGGGTGAACGCTCTGGCGGGCGAGGTGAGCGAGTTCCCGAACTTCCAGGTCTTCCAGGCGCACACGCCGGTGATGCAGGTCATGCGGACGCCGGGCGCAGAACACGTGGATTACTACCTGCGGGCGCGTACGGCCATCGAGCGGGCGATGGCGCCGACCGGGCTGCGGCCGGTGGGCTGGGAGTGCTACCGGCCGCTGTGGTACTTCACCTACGCGGGAGAGGACCTCGTCGATGGGCCCCGCTGACGCGGTCATCGAGCGGGTACGGGTCGAGCACCTCGACGAGAGCGTGGCCGGCCAGTGGGAGAAGGGCGACAGCCGGTTCGCGGTGGTGGTCGAGGCCGGCGGGGTGACCGGGGCGTTCGCTCCGGTCGACGAGCTGCCCGCCGCGCTCATCGCCACCCGGCTCGGGCAGAGCGCGCTGGGCCACCCTGTGAACGACCACCGTGGCCTGCTGGACAGGCTCTTGGCCGAACTCGGTCCGCACGAGGCGGGGCTGGGCCGGTGGTCGGTGGGGGCGCTGGACTGCGCGGTGTGGGACCTGCACGGCCGCCTCGCCGACCTCCCGGTCGCGGCCCTGCTCAGCGACCGGCCCGCGCGGCAGGTACCCGTCTACGCATCCTGGCTCTCCCTGGATCTGAACGGGGCGTCGGCCGCCGACTCGGTCAGGGCGACCGCCGGCGAGGGGTTCGCCTTCACCAAGTGGGCCCTGCGCGACGCCGGAGCCCGCGAGATCGCACGGCTGGCCGAACGGGCAGCGCAGTGGGCGGGGCAGAGCGTGGCGGTGGACGCCCTGGGCACCTGGGGCCACCTGCGGACCATGGAGGTCGCACCACTCCTCGACCCGGAGGTGGTGCGCTGGGTGGAGGACCCGCTCGCGCGGACCGACCGGACCGCTTACACGCAACTTCTCGGTCACGCGAAAGGACTTCGGGTCGCGTTCGGCGAGCGGCTGTCCCACGGGGAGGACGCCAGGGCGCTACTGAAGAGCTGCCGGCCGGAGGCGTTCACGTTCGACGCGGTGTGGTGCGGCGGCATCACCGAGGCGCGAGGCTGGCTGGGCGCCGCCCACGACGCGAGGGTGCCGGTCCACCTGCACGGCCGGGCGTTCCTGCCCGCCGTGCACCTGGCCGCCGCCTTCCCCGGCGCGGCCGGGGCGGTGGAGTACCAGGTGGTGTGGGAGCCGAGACGCCAGCGGGCACTGCGCGGCACGCTCCGCCCCGACTGCGGACACGTCGCTCTCCCCGACCGGCCCGGCCTTGGGATGGAGGTGCGCCTGTAATGCCCAGGCACACAGGGGAGTTAGCGGTCCACGGCCGCCTGCGGCAGCACGAAGGGACGGCGCTGCTCGTCGTGGACGAGCGGCTGAGCGGACACGACACCTTCCTGTCCACCACCCTGCGCCTCGAACAGCCGGTGCACCTGCCCGAAGTCGCGGTCCGGATCCTCACGTTTGACGACGTCACCGTCCTTTCTCCCCTCGCCCCGGTCCTGCCGCAGCAGCGAGCCGGCGAGGAGTGGAGCGGCACGCTGCTGATTCCGCACGGCGCCCGCCCGCCGGCGATCCCCGACGACCTCGCCCAAGCGGCTGCCGAAGCCGGCGTCGACACCGGCGGCTGGTCGCCGGCCGAGGCCCGGCACCTGCTGACCTTCCTCGGCGAGGCCGCGTCCGCATCCGTGCGCACCGAGCGGATCGGCGTGATCATCACGGCTCTGGGAAGCCGTTCGTGAACGCGGCGCCGGTGCGGCTGGTGAGCCTCGATGTCGGGTACACCCTGGGCGAGCCGTCCGGGACGACGCTGACGCAGCACCTGGTGGCGCTGTCCCCGCGCCCGGCCCGGGAGGCGAAGCGGATCGCCCAGCGGATCCTGCATGCCCTGGGCCCGAGCGCCGACGCGACGGGGCCGCAGACGGTGTGCGCCGCCCTGGGCATCGCGCCGTCCGCCTTCCCCCGCGACCACCGCCCGCCCGCCTTCACCCTGTGGCCCGGCGCGGTGGAGGCGGTGGCCCGGATCGCCCGGGTGATACCGGTGGTCACCCTGTCGAACGTGAGTCACTGGGACGAGCGGGAGACCGACGTCGCCGCCCTCCTCGCCCCCCACCTACGAGCCCATCACCCCTCCTGGCAGACCGGGTTCGCCAAACCCGACCCGCGCGCCGTGGAGACTGTTGCCCGTCTTCACAACTGCGACCCCGCAGAGGTGCTGCACGTCGGCGACAGCCTCGACTACGACGTGCGCGGCGCCCTCGCCGCCGGAGCCCAGGCCCTGTGGATCACCCCGCACCCGCCGTCAACCGAAGCCCGCCGACTGCTGGCCGAGCACCCCGGCCAGGTCACGGTCGTGCCGAACCTCGCACGCGCGGTACGGCACATCGAGCAAACCCTCCTCCCATCAACCCACACGATCAGGAGCACCACCCCGTGAGCCAGTTCGACACCACCGCCCCGTACTACGCCGCCTACCGGCCCGGCATCCCGCAGGAAGCCGTCGAGCTGCTCGCCCGGCAGGTCGCCGGCAAGGAGCACCGGGCCCTGCTCGACCTCGGATCCGGCACCGGGCAGGTCCCCCTCGCCCTGGCCGAGACGATGACGGAGATCGACGTCGTCGAGCAGGACGCGGGGATGCTCGCCGAGGCCGACAAGGCCCTCACCGGACTGCCGGTCACCGTCCGCCTGCACAACTCCGCGGCCGAGGAGTTCACCCCGCCCGCCTCCTACCGGGCCGACCTCGTCACGGTGTGTCGCGCGTTCCACTGGATGGACCAGGACGTGGTGCTGTCGCGGCTGGAGGGCATGACCGCGCCGGACGCGACCGTCGCGGTCATGGGCGACGGCAGCCTGTGGACCGCGCGCACCGCGTGGACCGACGCCCTGCGGGCCCTGATCCAGGAGTACCTGGGCGAAGAGCGGCGGGCCGGTGCGGGCAAAACGTACGCGGCACACGACCGGCCGTACAGCGAGATCCTCGCCGAGTCCGCCTTCAGCCGGGTAGAGAAGCGCACCGTCGCCGTCGTGCGGAAGTGGACCACCGAGACGGTGATCGGCTACCTGTACTCAACGTCCTTCGCCGCCCGGCCGCTGTTCGGCGAGCGGGTCGACGACTTCGAGCACCGCGCCCGCGCCCTGCTCGACGAGCACGCCGCCGCCGGTGGTCTGACCGAGCACGCCTCATTCGAGGTCGTCCTCGGCCGACGCGGCTGACGCGCGCCTTCTTCTTCGCCGGGGCGGCCCGTCTTTCCGCCCCGGCCCCTGCCCCGTCCTTCCAGAAGGAGAGATCCACCATGCCTCGACCTGAGATATGGAGCGACGACGAGCAGAGTCTGTTCGTCGACGACGGCGTCCTCATACGCCGTGGCCTGGTCCACGGCGACGCTCTGTCCCGGGCCCGTAACCTCGTCGGCGGCTGGCTGAACGAGGCGTACGACCCCGCGCGGCTCACCGCCTACACCGAACGCAGCTTCGCCCCCGAGCTGGAAGAGCACCCCGACCTCCTAGCCCTCTACCACCGCAGTGGCCTGGTGGAGCTGGCCGGAGACCTGCTGTGGCCCGCGAGGACCGCCCCGGTCACCCGGGCGCAGATCCAGATCCGGCTTCCGCACGGCGCCGAGCAGCCGGTGAAGCGGATGCACGTCGACGGCGTCTCCTGCCCCCACCTGGAACCGTCCGACCTGCGCACGTTCGCCTTCATCATCGGCGTCGTCCTGGACGGCAGCGCCACTGCGGACGCCGGTGCTCTGCACTACGTGCCCGGCGGGCACCACCGGATGGCCCGCTACTTCGCCACGGACTGGACCCTGGGGCAGCCGGCCCAGACCCCCGACGACATCGACGCCCAGGACGGCACCGCCTTCACCGCCGAGCCCGGCGACGTGATCGTGATGCACCACCTCGTCCCGCACCGGGTCGGCATCAACACCAGCAGTACTCCAAGGGTGATGGCGTACTTCCGTATCCAGCACACCCAGCACCACGAACTCGCCCTGGACGCCCTGTCGGACCCGTGGCTGGAGTACCCGGCGCTCGCCGCCCTCGCCTACCCCGGCACCGCGTGAGAGGGCAGGGCATCGTGAACGTCCTCACCCCCGAGCAGCTCCCCGCCGCCGCCCGGCTCCTGTCTGCCGGGCAGCTGGTCGCCGTGCCCACCCCGCGCTGGTACATGCTCTGTGCCCGCGCCGCCGACCCGGCCGCCACGGACGCGGTCTTCCGCGCCAAGCAGCGCCCCACCGGCAAGCCGCTGCTGCTCCTACTCGACTCCCCGGCCACGGCCGAGGTCCTGTTCGACCTGAGCGTCGACGCCCGCCTCCTGGCCGGCGCCCTGTGGCCGGGAGACCTCGCGCTGCGCCTTCCGTGGAAGCCGGATGCGCAGGCCGTCGCGGCGGTCGGCTCCCCGGCGCTCGTCGGATGCCCCGACGGGATCCTGGGCCGCCTCGTCGCCCTGGCCGGCGAACCGCTCGCCGCCGCCGTGTGCAGCATCTCCGCCCCCACCGCCGGCGAGAAGGACCACCCGGCGCTCACCGCCGCCCAGGTCGCCGCCTTCGAACAGGCCACGAAGAGCGGGATCGCCGCGGTCGTCGACGGCGGGATCTGCCCGCACGGCCGGCACATGACCATCGTCGACTGCCCCGCGGGCGCCCCGGCCCGCCTGGAGCGGGAAGGCACCGTCCACGCCCGCGCCGTCGAAGCCGCCCTCACCGAGCCGGGAGGACCGCATGTGGGCTGACCTCGCCCGCCGCACGAACCGCCTGGTGCCCAACGCGTCGGTGGCCGCCGTCGCCGACGCGCTCGACTACCTCTGCCTCGCCCAGCTCTACCTGCGCGACAACCCGCTCCTGGCCAGGCCCCTGACCCCGGCCGACGTCAAGACGCGGCCGGCCGGGCACTGGGGGGTGTGCCCGCCCGTCAACCGGATGCTCGCCGCCCTGGGCCCGCTCCAGGCGGCCGTCCCCGACGGCTACGAACTGCACGTCCTGCACGGCGCCGGGCACGCCGGGCCCTCCGCCCTCGCCCACGCCTACCTCACCGGCCGACTCGGCCGCGCCCACCCCGACCTGGCCCAGGGCGAGGCCGGGCTGCGCGGACTCGTCGTGGGATTCCCCCGGGCCGACATCGGCGGGGAGATCACCCCGATGATCCCCGGCCACCTGCACACCGGAGGCCAACTCGGGCCCGCCCTCGCGATCGGACAGGGCACCGTCCTCGACGCGCCCCACCGGCTGTCAGTGGTCCTGATCGGCGACGGGGAGTGCGAGACCGGGACGGCCGCCGCCTCCTGGCTCGCCGCCCGCGCGCTGCACGGTACGGGCGACCACGGCACTGTCCTGCCCGTCGTCCTGATGAACGGGCAGAGGATGGGCGGGCCGAGCGTGCTGTCCAGCCTGAGCCGCGCCGAACTCACCGCCTATTTCACCGGCCTCGGCCACCGGCCCGTCTACAGCGACGGGCTCGATACCGGCCAGCTCCGCCAGGCGCTGGCCGACGCCCTCGGCGCCACCCAGCCCCTGGGCATCCCAGGCCCCTCCAGCGTCCTGGTGCTCACCCTGGACAAGGGCCACGGTGCGCCCGCCCACCTCGTCGGCACTCCGGCGGTCCACAAGACGCCGCTGCACGACCCGGCCGGCGTGCCCGCCGAGTTCGACGCGCTCGCCGACTGGCTGGCCTCCTACCAGCCCACCCAGCTCCTCACCCCCGGCGGCCAGCCCCGACCGCACCTGCTGCCCGCGCTCCCCGTACCCCGGCCCGAGCCCGCCGGCCTCCCGGCGCCGCGCGGCTGCGTCGCCGCCTCCGCCCAGGTCGCCGCGCACGCCGCCGGGCGTCCGTTCGCGCAGGTGGTCCCCGAGGTCCTGCGAGACCGTGCCGAACAGGGGCCGTTCCGCGTGTTCAGCCCCGACGAGCTTGCCTCCAACCGCCTCGACCTCACCGACGGACACGGACGCCCGGCGCCGTGGGCGGTGGAGGTCCTGAGCGAGGAGGTATGCCACGCCTGGGCCCAGGGCTACACCGAGACGGGCCGGCACGCCCTCGTCGCCACCTACGAGGCATTCGCGCCGATCACGCTCAGCCTCATCCAGCAGCAGCTCAAACACCGGTCCGTGCGTCGGCACATGGGGCTCGCCCCGCTGCCCAGCTTGGTCTACCTCATGACCAGCCTGGGCTGGCACAACACCCTCACCCACCAAAACCCCAGCCTCCCCACGGCACTTCTGGCCGGCGGCGACCCCACACTCCACATCCTCACCCCCGCCGACCCCGCGCGCACCGCCGCCGCCCTCACCTTCGCCCTACGCAAGCTCGACCGGTGCACGATCGTCGTCGCCGGCAAGCACACGCACTGCCATCACCCGCTGAAGACCATCGACGAGGAACTGCGGCACGGGATCGCGATCTGGCCCCACCTAACGCACCCCGGCCCCGGCGAGCCCGACCTGATCCTCGCCTCCGCCGGCGATCTGCCCGCCGAGGCCCTGACCACCCTCGCCCGGCGGCTGCGCGCCGAACGCCCCGGCCTGCGCCTGCGGTACGTCCACGTCCACGACCTCACGGCCCTCGCCGAGGACGGCACCCGCCCCCTCGCCCTCGCCCCGGACGCGTTCGCCCGCCACTTCGGCACCCGGGCACCGATCGTCCTGGCCACCAGCGGACACCCCGCCGACATCCACGCCCTCCTCGGCCGCCGCCACCCCGGACCCCGGCTCACCGTCCTCGGCTACCGCGACCCCGGCCGCCCCGTCTCCCAGGAACACCTCCGCCGGCTCAGCGGCCTCGACGACACCGGCCTGTGGAAGCTCGCCACCACCCTCACCGACACCCCGAAGGAGACTCCGGTCCCATGAGCACCCCGCCCCCGCCCGCCGCCCCCGACGCCGGCACCATCGACGCCTTCGAACGCGACGGGTACGCGATCATTCGCAACGCGATCACCCCGGATCTGCGCGACCGGCTCCTGACCGCCGCCGAAAAGCTGCTGGCCAGCGACATCACCCAGGGCCGCGACCAAGGAGGCGACGGCAAGGACGGCTTCCGCGGATGCCTCAACCTCGAACCCGCCTTCCTCCCGCTCCTCGCCAACCCGACCGTCCTGCCCACCGTCGTCCAGCTCCTCAGCCCGAACATCCACCTGCTCTCCGCCCACCTCATCGCCCTGCCCAGCGGCCCACCCCGCACCATCCGCATCCCCGAACGCCACGGCTGGCACCGCGACATGTACGGCGTCACCGCCGACCTCGGCTTCCCGAACACCCCCCGGATGGCGATCAAGGCCGCCCACTACCTCACCCCCGTCACCCCCGACTGCGGGCTGACCATGTTCCTCCCCGGCAGCCACCGCCTCACCGAAGAACCCGTCGTCCCCGACGGCGAGATCGACCCGCCCGGCGCCACCACCCCCGACATCACCGGCACCGACGCGGTCCTCTTCGAGAACCGCACCTGGCATACCGGGGGCATCAACCTCTCCGGCCGGCCCCGCATCGCCCTGATGCTCCAGTACGGATACCGCTGGCTCCACCCCGTCGACGACCCCGCCACCAATCTCCAAAAGGACCCCGCCCTCACCTCCATCGAGCAGCAGCTCCTCGGCCTGCCCGACCGCCGCCCGGACGGATCCCTCGCCAAGGGCAGCGGAGCCGCCCCCATCCGCTCCTGGTGGACAACCCTTGGCACATGAGGCCACCGCCCGATGCACTGGAAATGGGAGAACGCAAAAGCGTGACTGGCACCCCCATAGAACGCATCGCTGTCGCGGTGCATGCGCAGGACCCGATTTCGCGGGCTGGCGTGACCAGCCAATTGAGACCCCGCCCAGAGGTGACGCTGACGGAGTGGGAAGAGGGCACCGACCTCGTACCCCAGGTACTCCTGCTCGTGACAGACACAATCGATGAAGCCGTACTGCGGCTGCTGCGGCATATCCACCGCACCACACCAGCCCGAACTGTGCTGGTAGCGACGGACGTCGACAAGCAGAAGGTGGTGAGCGCAGCTGAAGGCGGAGTCGGCGGCATAGTTCGGCGTACGGATGCAACGCCGGAACACCTGGTGCACGTCATAGGCACCGTCGCGAAGGGGGACGGATACCTTCCCTCGGACCTGCTCGGACGCCTTCTGGAGGAGGTCGGCAAACTGCAGAGCAAGGTCCTCAGTCCGCGCGGACTGCATTTCACGGGCCTCGCACAGCGTGAGGTGGACGTTCTACGCCTCGTGGCTGAAGGCTACGACACCGCGGATATTGCGGCCACGTTGTCGTTCTCCGAACGCACCATCAAGAACGTTCTGCACTCGGTCGTGACACGACTGCAACTGCGGAATCGCTCTCACGCGGTGGCTTACGCCATGCGGCATGGACTCATATGACAACCGGTAAATGACTCCCTGCATTTGACCAGGAACTACAGGTTCGCTAACTCTTCGGCCCCGGGCAGCGGATGTGCGCCTCGTGTCCATGCGAGGGCCGGACGCCGCGTCCTAAAGCGCAAGAACATGCACACTTGGCCCCACCGGGCCAAAAAGCCGCGCAAGTTTCTGCAAGTCCAGGCGTCGACACATTCCGCCTGCCCACACTTCTCTTCGACCGCTACTCCCCTCCCAATGGAGGCACTTCGTGCCACCCACCTGGCCCCTAACCCTGGCCGCGACGGTCCTCACGGCCTTGGTACTCTCGCTGGCCGCAGCTGTCATCGCGGCAGTGGCGCTCAACCTGACCGAAGGGTCACCCTCTCCCTCCGCAGAGACACCGTCTCTCCCCAAGTACTCCCCGAAGCCGGCCGGGTACGTCGATGTCGTCACGGCGGCGAGCCGGGCGTACCCGTGCCTGAAGGGAACGCCGTACTGGGCTCCCGACGCAACCTTCTACTCCACTGCAGTTGACGGCCGATGGATAGAGCTCCCTGGCCCCGTGGCCAAGGGACAGGCCCCCGACACCGCCCCAGTGCTCACCCTGCGCCGCGATACCCTCCTGGGCGCTCTTCGGCCTGCCGACGCCCAGTCCCGCCGGATCCTCGACGCCCATCACTGCACTGCTAGCCGCCACTGACCGCCCAGGGCGGTATCCCGGCCTCGGCGGAAGTCGATCCGGGCTGGACGCTGCCTCCCCAAATCCGCCCGACGCGGCCGGCTCCATCGAGAGGAGCTCCTGCGGCGCCTCGGGGGCAACCGGCGCCAGGATGCCTGCGCGGTGGCCGTCATCCCCCGAGGCCCTGAACCACTTCTTCACTCGGTCTGAACCACCCGGTGCCGGTGAAGCCTCGATCGCCTGAAACGGTGGCGCCGAGATCATCCGCTCCATGACGGGGTGACGCCCTCGGCTCCGAGCAGGGACGCCAGGTACTCGGCCGCCACGAGCAGAGTGCGATCCGCGTACGCAGGTCCCACAAGCTGCACCCCGATCGGGAGGCCGCCGGCGCTGCGGCCAAGCGGCATGACCAGGCTGGGCAGCCCGACGTGGCTGGTGAGGTTGGCCCAGCCGGTCTGGTCGAAGAAGCTCCGGACGGCGCCGTCGACCGTGAGGGAACGGCTGCCGGCGGGAATCGCCGCCGTAGGAGCGGCAGGCGTGATGAGGACGTCGTACGGTCCCTCGGCGAAGAATCGGTGCCAGGTCCGCTTCAGTCAGAAGCGCTCCTCGTTGGCGCGTAGCCAGGCGCGGTGGGTCTGCGTGCGTTGGCGCAGGAAGGTGGCTCGTGGGCTCGCGTCGCCCGGGTCCAGATCACGGGCCGCGGCAAGTTCGACCGCGCCAGCGTCGTCGTCGGTGGTGGCGGTCGCGGTGGCGTGGAGGAGCTGCTCGAAGAGGCGGACGGAGTCGGCGAAGTCGACGGGGCCCGCAGTGCGGTGGACAGCGGCTCCGGCGGACGCGATTCTCGCTTCGAAAACGGCGAGGGCTTGGGCGGTTTCCCCGTCGATGGGACAGGCCGGGTCGTCTGCCCACATTGCCACGCGGAGTTGATCGAGCGGACGTTGCTTCGCGGTCAGCGTGACACCCCAGGGGGTGTTCTCGGCGGGTGATGGTGTCGTCAGTGCGGTGAGGAGCAGGTCGAGGTCGCGGGAGTGGCGGGCTACGGGTCCGGGGGTGAGCATGTCGCTGCTGGTGATCCATCCCGGCGGGCGAGGGATGTGGCCGCGGGCTGTGATGAGTCCGTGGGTGGGGCGCAGGCCGTAGACGCCGCAGTAGTGGGCGGGGAGCCGCAGAGAGCCGGCGAGGTCGCTGCCGAGGTCGGCGGGGGTCAGATGGGCGGCAACCGCGGCGGCGGGGCCTCCAGAGGAGCCACCGGTCGTGCGCTTGGGGTCGCGCGGGTTGAGAGTGGGGCCGAACAGGGCATTGTCGGTATGGAGGTCCTGGCAGTACGCCGGAACGTTGGTCTTACCCATGATGATGGCGCCTTGGTGGCGGAGTCGGGCAACCGCGTCGGCATCGTGTGTGGGGACGTGATCGGCGAGGTCTTCGGCGCCGCTCGTGGTGCGCAGGCCGGCGGTCTCGAAGCTGTCCTTGACCGTGAGGGGAAGGCCGTCGAGGATCCCGACGCTCGCTTTGCGTGCGCGGCGTTCGTCGGCCGCGTGTGCGGCGGCGCGGGCTGCCCCGTCGTCGCGGGTGACGACGGCGTTGATCAGGCTGGCATCCATCTGTGCCAGGTGGAGGTCGAGCAGCTCGCGACTGGAGATCTCGCCTCGCTCCAGGGCCTGGAGCTGGATGTGGGCCGGCTGGTGGGTGGGGTTGTTCGTCATCCGGGAACTCGCTCAAGGTGGGGGGCTCGTGCGGGCTGGCGGGGCAGGTTGCGGGCGACGTCAAGGAGGGCGTCGACGTCGTCCTTGGGCCGGGTGGTCTGGCGTCCGGAGTCGGCGAACTCGGTGAGCTGGTCGGGCGCAGGACGGGTTCCGGTGGCACGGGCGGAGATCCCGGCGAGGATCTGGTCCGCCGTGACGGCTGCGGACAGCTCGTGTCCGTGGAGGCCCCGGGCCCTGTGCCGGGTTTCGCTGGCCTCGCGGATGGACGCGTCGAGGTACTGGCGGATGACGAAGCGGCCGTCCCGGATCTCGACGACTCGGCGGTAGAGCCGGATTGAGATGTGCCGGAAGCGGCGCCGCTGGGCCGGATCGACCCTGTCGATCGGCAGCTCGATTTCTGGGGCCTCGCTGTAGAAGGCGAGCCACAGGGGGCGCAGGCCGTAGTAGCTGCGGTACTGCTTGATCCGGTACCGGATGCTCTGGGCTTGGTCGCTGATCGTGGGTACGAGCCAGCCGATCAACGTGAGCATGGCGCCGACATCGCCGCAGGTCCAGGCGACGCCCTCCCAATCCGCGAGGGACGTGTCGAAGGCACCGGCGATCACATTGCCGATGCGGACGGCGCTATATCCGAGGGTGACTGTCGCACCGAGCGCGATGATGCGCAGGCCGACGCGGACCGATCCCCGGACGCTGCGGCGGGCCAGGCGCCAGCAGGCTCGGGCGAGGAAGATCTCGCCGATGGTGTAGGCCGTGACGTACAGGGTGAGGTACGCGGCGTACCGGGCGTCGTGCGCGTAGTAGAGCGTGAAGTCGCTCGGGTGCGGGGCACTGGGCGTGAGCAGCGCGAACAGCACCAGCAGCGCGGCGATCGCCAAGAGGCCGGCACCGAGCCAGCGGCGACTTCGCCGGCGGGCGATCTCGGGCGGGGAACCCCAGTAGGTGAGGACTACCTGTTGGCAGGCCAGTAGCGCGATCACGCAGCCCTGTGAGAGGGGCACGGAGAGGTTGACGGTGCCGAGCACCCGGTCGAGATGGTTCCACATCGGCGTGATGGAGAACAGGAACGACAGCCCTGACAGCAGGAAGACGGCGGCAAGCGCGGCCGAGGCGGGGTCTCGGCGCCGGGTGAGTACGTCACGCAGAAGGCAGAGAAAGCCGAGCGTCGCAACAATCAGGCTGATGGGGTGGAGGAGGTCTTTCACCGCCGGGCCTCCCGTCGGCGCAGCAGTGTGTGCGTGACGCGGTCCTGTACGTCGTCCCCGGAGGACTCGTCGCTGCGCAGCCACCGGTCGATGATCTGGCGCTGGAGTAGCGAAGCGAGCTGTTCGGTGTCCCTCTCCTCGTCCTCGTCGTACTTGGTGCGGCCCAGCATCATCTGCACGGTGCCCGAGCTCACGTTGGTGAAGATCGTTTCAGAGAGTGCCGACGCTGGACGGTTTTCGTGGTGGCCGAGCAGCAGATGGCAGAACTCGTGGGCGATGGTGTGGTCCTGGTGCAGGGTGCTGGTCCGTGGGTCGTAGCCCACGTGAAACGCAGTTTCCGTGACGGCGCAGGCTCCGCAAACAGAGGGAGCCATCTCACGGGGCTCCAGGATCACCCGCCGTCCCGTGCGGCGGGTGATCTCACTGCTGAGATCGCGGATATTGGTGACGTGCGGGAGCTTCAGCTCGGCCAAAGGGTCAGGCCGGAGCAGCCTACGGGCTCACCTCCGCTCGCGCGGAGAGCACAGCGCTGGACAGGGCGATGGCCGCGCGGTCCACGGCTCACCTCCGCTCGCGCGGAGAGCACCCGACCATGGCGGAGTCCGACCCGCGCCGCACCGGCTCACCTCCGCTCGCGCGGAGAGCACAAGGACGCCGCCGACGCTGGAGGTGCGGCAGTCGGCTCACCTCCGCTCGCGCGGAGAGCACCGCGTGGAGAGTGTGCAGGTGCTCCCGGGCCTCGGCTCACCTCCGCTCGCGCGGAGAGCACCCGGTCGTCGTGAACTCCGGCTGGACCGGGGGCGGCTCACCTCCGCTCGCGCGGAGCACTGCCGGTCGACGTGCAGCCGCCGGTGCCCGACCGGCTCACCTCCGCTCGCGCGGAGAGCACAAGGACCCCGGGCCGCCCTGCGCCCGGGGTCCTGGCTCACCTCCGCTCGCGCGGAGAGCACTCACGCAGTTTCACGGCCATTCCCGTGTTCTCCGGCTCACCTCCGCTCGCGCGGAGAGCACGCCGTCAGGTACAGCCGGCGGTGCGCCGGAATCGGCTCACCTCCGCTCGCGCGGAGAGCACTCCAGGGTCGGCACCACCACGAGAATGCGGCCCGGCTCACCTCCGCTCGCGCGGAGAGCACGTGGTCCTCTCGGATCAGGCGGCCAGCAGGTGCGGCTCACCTCCGCTCGCGCGGAGAGCACGCCCCTGGGTTCCCCTCTGACGATGTCGAACACGGCTCACCTCCGCTCGCGCGGAGAGCACCGGGGTTGGGATCAGACCCGGCTCCGCCGACGCCGGCTCACCTCCGCTCGCGCGGAGAGCACTCCTTGCGGCGCGGCGCAGCAGCCTGGGCGGCCGGCTCACCTCCGCTCGCGCGGAGAGCACCTCGGTGTTCAGAGCCCGTTCCCTCCAGGAGGCGGCTCACCTCCGCTCGCGCGGAGAGCACAGGACGTACCTCGACACGATCCCCGGGCTCTCCGGCTCACCTCCGCTCGCGCGGAGAGCACCTCGACACCATCACCGCGATCACCCGCACCGACGGCTCACCTCCGCTCGCGCGGAGAGCACAGCAGCACGACGTCCGCCTACGGCGACGTGAGCGGCTCACCTCCGCTCGCGCGGAGAGCACGCGGGGAGTACCGGGTCAGGGAACGGCCGGTCCGGCTCACCTCCGCTCGCGCGGAGAGCACCCGGTGTGGATCGGTGACGGCGACGACGGCCCCGGCTCACCTCCGCTCGCGCGGAGAGCACAAACACCGCAACGGCCCCACCGCCACCATCACCGGCTCACCTCCGCTCGCGCGGAGAGCACCGCGCGCCGCCGCACCGTCGTCCACTTCGCCGCGGCTCACCTCCGCTCGCGCGGAGAGCACGCTGGGATTCCCACCAGGCAGGCATCGCCCGGCGGCTCACCTCCGCTCGCGCGGAGAGCACGCGGCGGCGTCCGCAACGGCGCCGGTGCACTGCGGCTCACCTCCGCTCGCGCGGAGAGCACTAACTAGAGAGTTCATTGACATAGCTAGAGAGCGGCTCACCTCCGCTCGCGCGGAGAGCACTGCCCCAGACCTCATTCGCCATAGTCACGGACCGGCTCACCTCCGCTCGCGCGGAGAGCACCCGTGAGGAGCAGCAATGACGCTCAGCCTCGACGGCTCACCTCCGCTCGCGCGGAGAGCACTCAGCCGACAGCAGCATCGCGCGGAGCACGGTCGGCTCACCTCCGCTCGCGCGGAGAGCACGTGTGGGCGCCGGCCACCGCACCGGCCTCCACCGGCTCACCTCCGCTCGCGCGGAGAGCACAACGTCGAAGGATGCGCAGCGGGCTCGTCGATCGGCTCACCTCCGCTCGCGCGGAGAGCACTCCCCCGCCGTCGACGCCCTCGAGTACGTGCTCGGCTCACCTCCGCTCGCGCGGAGAGCACGTGCGCATCCGGTTCGCCCCCAAGAGTGGCGACGGCTCACCTCCGCTCGCGCGGAGAGCACATCGTGGCCAGGTACTCCTCCCACCGCTCCAGCGGCTCACCTCCGCTCGCGCGGAGAGCACGTTCCACCTGAAGTTCTCGGCCTGTGGGTCCACGGCTCACCTCCGCTCGCGCGGAGAGCACCGCGCCGGATCGGCCGGCGGAACCCCGGCCGCCGGCTCACCTCCGCTCGCGCGGAGAGCACTCCATGAGCACCGCCGCCCTGCGCGTCTCCGCCGGCTCACCTCCGCTCGCGCGGAGAGCACCTCGGTCTGCGCCCGCTGCTTGTCGGCCTCCGCGGCTCACCTCCGCTCGCGCGGAGAGCACTTGATCTGTCCGACCGTCTTGATCCGGGCACGCGGCTCACCTCCGCTCGCGCGGAGAGCACGGTGCCCGCTGCACCGGCATGGACCCGGACCTCGGCTCACCTCCGCTCGCGCGGAGAGCACGATGTCGGCTGCGACGGCGACGGCGTCCGCGCCGGCTCACCTCCGCTCGCGCGGAGAGCACACCAGTCGTGCAACCACCCCACCCGGGGCTGGCGGCTCACCTCCGCTCGCGCGGAGAGCACTCGGTGTCTCACGCGCCACCGCCGGCCGTCGCCGGCTCACCTCCGCTCGCGCGGAGAGCACACTCGGGTGTGAAGCTCACGCTCGGTGAATTTCGGCTCACCTCCGCTCGCGCGGAGAGCACGAGCACGGTGTAGCCGTTCATGACACGGGCGCCGGCTCACCTCCGCTCGCGCGGAGAGCACCCTCCCTGCGGATGCTCTCCCAGCCATCACCGCGGCTCACCTCCGCTCGCGCGGAGAGCACGGTGACCAGTGGGCTACGGATTCTGCCTATTCCGGCTCACCTCCGCTCGCGCGGAGAGCACTGCAGCGCGCCCGCACGATCGCCGACGGTGACCGGCTCACCTCCGCTCGCGCGGAGAGCACGTGGAAGGCGCCGTTCATGCCGAAGTCGGCGAGCGGCTCACCTCCGCTCGCGCGGAGAGCACCGCCGGAGGAGGCGCAGGTAGCTGTCTCGCACCGGCTCACCTCCGCTCGCGCGGAGAGCACGCTGGGATTCCCACCAGGCAGGCATCGCCCGGCGGCTCACCTCCGCTCGCGCGGAGAGCACCCGGCCGTTGGTTGGTCGCCTCGCCGGGGTCTCGGCTCACCTCCGCTCGCGCGGAGAGCACCCTTCGCCACCTGCGCTTAAGGAAGCCCTTTGCAGTTCCTTTGCCAGAGGTGATGGCTCATCACGTTCTCTCTCGTAGGCATCGCGCAGCGAGTGTACGGCCCATCCCTCACACCGCCTCCTGTTCGGCGGATTTGGGCCCGTTGTCAGTGGGGGGTGCTATCTCTGTGCTCGTGGAGAAGAGCGATGCGTCGGCAGCCCCGAGGGGCTGTCTTGTGGATGCGCGTATGTGGGGTAAGGAACGCGGGCTGCCCCGGCCGTACCCGGTGATCTGTCATCTTCTGGATACGGGTGCCGTGTTCCGAGAGCTCTGGGATGTCGTCCTGAGTCAGGAGACCCGGGAGGCGGTGGCGAGTGCGCTTGGTCTGAGTGTGTCGGAATCCCGCGTCGTGGTCTCCTTCTGGGCTGCGTTGCATGACCTTGGCAAGATCACTCCTTCATTCCAGGCGCAGGTTCCCAGTTACTACGAACTGTTGCGCGAGGACTGACAGCGACCGAGTCGCCAACACGGTGTTCGACGATTACAAACCCGCGCCTGTGGCGACAGGAGGCATCGGCGGGAAGTACCGGCGTGTGCCGTACCACCTGCCTGACTCAGAGCCGCTGCCAGCGGGCCTGAGCCGTGAAGGCGATCTCACTTCTGGACATGGGCATGCAAAACGCCGTTTTCAAGCCAACGTCCGGCGCTCGGGGTCACACAGTCCCTCAGAGCCTGGATCATGGCCATCTCTCTTCTTCTCATGGTCACCGGGACGGGACTGGTTGCCGAGAGTGCCCGGAGACCAGGCAAACTAGCGGCGTAAGTGACCCAAGCAGATGCTGACGTGGAAAGGCGTGGACTGAGCTCATGACCGGGAGCCCCACTCAGATTGGCCGCTATACGGTGGCTCGGGAGCTCGGCTCCGGCGGCATGGGCGAGGTATATCTCGCGTACTCCCCCGCGGGCTCTCCCGTAGCTGTGAAGGTCATTCGCACCGACAAGCTGGACCCGGTCACGCGAGCGCGCTTCGAGAAGGAAGCTCTGATTGCTCGCACAGTGATCGGCACCAACCGGGTGGCGCGGTTCCTGGATGCTGATCCGTTCGCGGATCGTCCGTGGCTGGCGATGGAGTATGTGGCCGGCCGGACCCTGTTGGACTGCGTGGATAGTGACGGCACGCTGCCACTGCCGTTGGTGGCCAGCCTCGGCGCGCTCCTCGCCGAAGGGCTGAGTGCCGTGCACGATGCGGGGCTGCTGCACCGAGACCTGAAGCCTCAGAACGTCATGCTGGGCAGCGAAGGCCCGATAATCATCGACTTCGGGCTCAGTGCGTTCATGGACGCTGCCAAGGACACGCTGTCACATAGCGGGATGATCATCGGGACCGTGCGCTGCATGCCCCCGGAGCAGGCGAGCGGGCATCCGCAGGTGACGCCGGCGGCGGATGTGTACGCACTGGGCACGGTCCTCCTATACGCCGCGGCCCGGCACTATCCGTACGACGGACACCAGTGGGAAGCCGTCGCCATGCAGGTCTCGAACCCGGAGATCGGCCCGGACCTGAGCGGTGTGCCGGAAGGCTTCAAGGAGCTTCTCGCAGCGATGCTCGCTCACACGCCGGAAGGCCGGCCCACTCTGGCCAAGGTGGCGGACGCCTGCGCGGATCTCATGAAGGCAGCGGGCAGGACGCCTGCCGATGCGCGGCTCGCCCTCATCGACCGCACGACAGCAGCTGGCGGGAACACTCCGACGCCGGAACCGTCCTCTGCATCGATCGAGAAGCTGATTGATGAGCAGGCCGCGATCGTGGACCCGCACAACCTCGTCAGCCCACTCGACATTCGGCCTGCGCCGGAGGAGCCGGAAGCCGACGAAGAACTGGTACCTGAGCTGCCCACGCCACCTGTGAGGCCAAAAGCTCGCATCCTGCGGGAGCGGCCGGTGGCGTCGCAGCGGGTGGCGGGCGAACTACGGGAGCAGTACGCGGTGAATTCCACCCTTTGACGGCCCGAGGCCGCTATTGCCTGGTGGGAGACTTGCTGGAACGGGTTCGAGTGGCCGGCTGATCTGCTGGCGGCAGGCCCGTTAGAAGTTGAGCGGCGTGAGTGCCGCTGGTGAAGGATCGGAGCGGACGTTGAGCGTCGAGGCGGGAGCCGCGGGCGGCCAGAGCGATGCGGTGTGGGGTGCCTGGGAGCCCGACGAGCCCTCGCCCGAGCAACAGTCTCCCGCCACGTCCGGTTACGCCGCCGGAGCGCAGGTGGAGATCCGCGACGAGCTGTGGCTGGTCCGCAAGTGCCGGTCCACGGCCCGCGACGGGTGGATGGTCGAGGTCACCGGCATCTCCTCGTTCGTCCGTGGGGTCGAGGCCGTCTTCTACGACAAGCTCGATCTTGTGAGCGTGCTCGACCCCCACGAGACGCAACTGGTCGCGGACGACTCTGCCAACCATCGGAGAGCCCGCCTGTTCCTTGAGGCGATCATGCGGAAGACGTTCCTGCCTCAGACCGAGCATGGGCTGGCGCTGGCGGACAATTTCCTCATGGACCAGCAGGTCCACCAGCTGCGGCCGGCCGAACTCGCGCTGTCGATGAAGAACCCACGACCGCGGATCCTCATCGCGGACGTGGTGGGTCTGGGCAAGACCCTGGAGATCGGAGTGCTCCTTGCCGAGCTCATCCGGCGCGGTCGCGGCGAGAAGATCTTGGTCGTGACGCCGCAGCATGTTCTGGAGCAGTTCCAGCGTGAGTTGTGGACCCGGTTCGCGATCCCACTGGTGCGGCTGGACTCGACGGGGATCCAGCGGGTGCAGCAGGACATCCCCGCAGGCCGCAACCCGTTCGCGTATTTCAAGCGGGCGATCATCTCCGTGGACACGTTGAAGAGCGACGTGTACGCCCACCACCTGGAGCACACCGAGTGGGACGCCGTCGTCATCGACGAATCCCACAACCTCGTCAACCAGGGCACGAAGAACAACGCGCTCGCCCGGCTGCTGGCGAGGAAGACCGACGCGCTGGTCCTCGCCTCGGCCACGCCACACAACGGCGATGCCTCTTCATTCGCCGAGCTGGTCAAGATGCTGGACGAGGCGGCGATCGCCAACCCGAACCGGTACGAGGTCAAGGACCTCGACCATCTCTACATACGGCGTACGAAGACCACGGCGCAGGTACGCGAGTCCCTCAAGGGTGCCTGGGCGGACCGAGGCCCCTCCCAGCCGCTGCGAGCGCCAGCCGGTGAAAAGGAGCTTGCCGTCTTCCACGAGCTGGCCACGCGCTGGATTCCCGGTGATCCCGACCAGCCTTCGGTCAGCCGGCACCAGCTCGTGCCGTACCAGTTGCTGAAGGCGTTTCTTTCCTCGCACCGGGCCCTACGGGCGTCGATCAAGACGCGGATCGCGACGCTGGACAAGCCACCCGTCGAAAAGCCGGCCGACAAGAAGAAGCAGACCCGGCCGGTTGATCCGAAGGTCCGCGAGGCGGAGACCAAGCGGGAGCGCGCGGCTCTGGTGGAGTTGCAGCAGCTGAACGAGCAGATCCAGGACTCCGACTCGGCGAAGCTCACCGCGCTCCTGGCGGAGCTGCGCGAGATGGGTGTCGGTCCGGGCTCGGACACCCGGGTTGTTGTGTTCTCCGAGCGAATCCCCACCCTGAGGTGGCTGGCCGAGACCGTACCGGCCGCGCTCGGCTTTCCGAGCGGGACCAGCCCGGATGAGAGCAAGCCGTGGCTGGGCTTCGGCGGTGCGGTGCAGGTCATGCACGGCGAGGCCAGCAGCGACGAAGAGCAGCGGGACATCGTGGAGAAGTTCGGGCTGCGCGACGATCCGGTGCGCATCCTGTTTACCGGCGACGTTGCCTCCGAGGGTGTCAACCTGCACCAGCAGTGCCACCTGCTCGTGCACTACGACCTGCCGTGGTCACTGATCCGTATCGAGCAGCGCAACGGCCGCATCGACCGTTACGGCCAGGCGTACCCGCCACAGTTCCGGGCACTGGTTCTGACCAGCGACATCCCGTGGCGCACGGATGAGACCAGCGGGCAGCCGCGCACCCTCGATGACCGGCTGGTGGGCGAGAAGCTCCTGGGGCGCGAGGAAGAAGCCCACAAGATTGAGGGCTCGGCCGAGGCCGTCACCGGCCTGTATCGGGCCAAGGAGGAGGAGAACCGCCTCACCCAGGACCTGATCGCCGGCCGTACCGTCGAGGAGTCGATCAAGCAGTCCCAGCAGGGCGGTGCCGCCTTCCTGGCCGGGCTGCTCGGTCAGGTCGGTGCGGTCCCCGAACACCCCGAAGTACCGCGCGCGGTAGTGCCGACGCTCTTCCGCTCCACCGCCGACTATTTCGACGAGGCACTGCGGCAGGTCTGCCACCCCAACCCCGAGGACCAGCTGTCCCTGCGGCGCGACGATGATGGCACCATCGCCTTCGAGCCCCCGCGCGATCTGCTCTACCGGCTCAAGGCGCTACCCAAGTCGTACCTGGACGAGCAGCGGATCATGCCCCGTAAGACCGAACCGGGCCGACTGCGCGTCACCTTCTCCAAGGACCTCGCTGACGCGCGTCTGAAAGCGGCCCGGGAGACCTCCAAGTCCCAGTGGCCCAACGTCTCTTACGTATCGGACGTCCACCCGGTCCTTGACTGGCTGACCGACAAGGTCCTCGTCGAGATCGGCCGCCACCAGGCCCCGGTACTCGCCGCCGCCGTTGACTGTCCCACCTTCCTGGTGCAGGGCATCTACTCCAATGGTCAGGGCCGACCGACCATCGTGGAGTGGATGGCCGTCTCCGGCCTGCCCGAGGAACCGAACACAGTGGAGCTGACCGAAGAGGCCCTGGAGCGTTACGGAGTCGGCCCGAGCATGCCCGGCCGCGCCACTCCCCGGGATCTGCCTGGTCTGACCGCTCTGGTCCCCGCCGCGATCGATGAGGCCAAGAGGCACCTCGGCACGCTTGAGGAGCACTACCGCCAGCGCATCGAGAAGACCCTCGCCCCCTACCGCAAGCGCGTCACCCACTGGAAGCAGGACGCCCTCTCCGCCGGTCTGCGCCCGGACAAGCAGGGAGTCGGCCAAGCCGCGAGTGACCGGATGCGCCTGGCCAAGTCCCTGGAAACGAAGGGCGAGCCGATGCTGCGGCTCCTGGCTGTCCTGGAACCGCACACTGCTGAAGGGGGCACTGCACGATGAGCACCGACTTCGACTCCTTCGTCAATCGCGGCGAGTACCTGTCCGCGTACTACTTCGCCGAACAGCTCGGTGCCGACCTCAAAAAGGGACTGTTCGCCACCTGGACCCTACGCGAGGGCGACGAGAACGACCCGCGCAAGACCCCTCGCGAACAGGTACGCGCCCTGCGCTCCATGTACCTCGCCGAAGACGTACGCGCCTACTTCGCCGATGCGGCCGAACGCGATGCTGGTGACGATGCGCGACTCCATACGCACAACAACCCTGAGTGGGCCAAGCGGCTCACTGAGTGGCACCAGACCGTGCTGCGCGCCCTCGGATACGACGCCACCCCAAATGAACTCACCGTGCACCGCGCCGGACGCGAGCACACCCTGCCCGTCGCCTACCACGGCCACGGCATCATCGCGCTCGACTGCGGCTGGGCCGCCGACAACGACACCGCCCTGGGTGCCGACGGCTCCGGACGCCTCCTGTCGCCCCTGCGCGTCAGCGCGAGCGAGAGTTACGAGACGGGCGCGGATCTAGCCTCCTGGCTCTTCGAAAGCGAGCTGGACGAGCCCGACGGCGCTCACCCCCGGTTCGTTCTACTGCTTATCGGCGGTGTGATCCTGCTCGCCGACCGCCGGTCCTGGCGCGAAGGCCGCTACCTCTCAGTGAGCATTTTCAGCGTTGCCTCTCCAGGGTGAGGACGGCTTTCGTGATGACGCTCATGCGGTTGGGGCTGATGCGGGATCTTCGGAAGATC
>NZ_JBVHOQ010000048.1:0-53782 GCF_055568375.1 Streptomyces sp. NPDC026062 | reverse complement strand
GAGGAACCTGGTGGCCGTGGATACCTCTTTCTACACATCCTTCATGTCCGAAGAAATCCGGGACGAAGGCCGAGCCCAGGGCCGAGCCCAAGGCCAGGCAGAAGCCCGGGCAAAGAGCCTTCTCCTGATCGTCGACGCACGCGGCATCGCCCTCACCGACGAACTCCGCCAGAAGATCACCACCTGCACCGACTCCCACCTGCTGAACCAGTGGCTCCAACGCGCCGCCACCGCCACCACCGCCGAGGAAATCTTCACCACGGACCACTGACCGGCCGTCGCCCCTGATCGGGCACCAGAAGAAGCTGGCACAAGAAAAACGGACCCCCCGGGTTCCCGTAAGGGCTCCCGAGGGGTCCGGTCATGTCCGCGAGGGACGTCGTGACGCGTCAGGCCGCGTGCACCACGTCCTTCTCCTCCGCGAAGTGGCACGCCGACTCGTGCGCGGCCGGCGTCTTCGCGGTCTTGAAGCGCTCCGGGATCGCCAGCAGCGGCATCTCCTCGGCGCACTTCGCCTCGGCCTTCCAGCAGCGGGTGCGGAAGCGGCAGCCCGACGGCGGGTTGGCCGGGGACGGGACGTCGCCGGTCAGGATGATCCGCTCGCGGCCCTCACGGGCCTCCGGGTCCGGAACCGGGACCGCCGACAGCAGCGCCTGGGTGTAGGGGTGCGTCGGGTGGTCGTAGATCTGCGTGTCCGTACCGATCTCGGCCATCTTGCCGAGGTACATGACGCCGACCCGGTCCGAGATGTGCCGGACGATCGAGAGGTCGTGCGCGATGAAGAGGTAGGAGAGGTTGAACTCGTCCTGGAGCTTCCCCATCAGGTTGATGACCTGCGCCTGCACCGACACGTCGAGCGCGGAGACCGGCTCGTCGCAGATGATGATCTCCGGGTTGAGCGCGAGGCCGCGGGCGATGCCGATGCGCTGGCGCTGACCGCCGGAGAACTGGTGCGGGTACCGGTTGATGTACTCCGGGTTGAGACCGACGACTTCGAGGAGCTCCTGCACCTTGCGGCGCCGGTCGCCCTTCGGGGCCACCTCGGGGTGGATGTCGTAGGGCTCGCCGATGATGTCGCCGACCGTCATACGCGGGTTCAGCGAGGTGTACGGGTCCTGGAACACCATCTGGATGTTGCGGCGCACGGCCTTCAGCGCGCGGCCGGACAGCTTGGTGATGTCCTGGCCCTTGTAGAAGACCTCGCCGGCGGTGGCCCGCTCCAGCGTCATCAGGAGCTTGGCGACGGTGGACTTGCCACAGCCGGACTCGCCCACGATGCCGAGCGTCTCGCCCGCGTACAGGTCGAACGAGATCCCGTCCACGGCCTTGACCGCACCGACCTGCTTCTTGAACAGGATGCCCTGGGTCAGCGGGAAGTGCTTGACCAGGTTGCGGACCTGGAGGATCGGCTCGCCCTGCGACACGGGTGCGTCGATGGCGGCCACGGCCTCCGCCTCGGTGGCCGCGTCGACCGTCTCCACGTCGGAGACGTTCGGGGTGGCGTCCACGGGCTCCTTCTTGATGTCAGCCATGGATCGTCTCCTTCCAGAAGTGGCAGGCGCTGCCGCGTCCGACCAGCTCGGTGCCGTCCTGCTCGGTCACCGGAGCGATCGCCGGAATGTCCGTACGGCAGATGTCCTGCGCCATGGTGCAGCGCGGGTTGAAGGCACAACCCGTGGGCACGTTGAGCAGGTTGGGCGGCAGGCCCTTGATCGCGAAGAGCTCCTGGCCCTTCTGGTCCAGGCGCGGGATCGACTCCAGCAGACCCTTGGTGTACGGGTGCGCCGGGCGCTTGTAGATCTCGTGCACGGGAGCGGTCTCGACGATCCGGCCCGCGTACATCACGGCGATCTTGTCGGCCACGTCCGCGACGACGCCGAGGTCGTGCGTGATCAGGATCAGGCCCATGTTGTACTCGCGCTGGAGCTCCGCGAGCAGGTCCATGACCTGGGCCTGGACGGTCACGTCGAGCGCGGTGGTCGGCTCGTCCGCGATGATCAGGTCCGGCTCCAGGGCCAGCGCCATGGCGATCATGATGCGCTGTCGCATACCGCCGGAGAACTGGTGGGGGTAGTCCGAGACCCGGGCCGCTGCGGCCGGGATCTTGACCTGGTCCATCAGCTCGATGGCCTTGGCGCGGGCTTCCTTCTTGGACAGGCCCTGGTGGACCCGGAACATCTCGCCGAGCTGGTAGCCGACGGTGAGGACCGGGTTCAGCGAGGAGAGCGCGTCCTGGAAGATCATCGCGATCTTCTGGCCCCGGATCTGCCGGCGCTCCTCGTAGGACATCTTGAGCATGTCCTGGCCGCGGAAGAGGATCTCGCCCTGCGGGATCTTCCCCGGCGGCATGTCGAGGATGCCCATGATGGCCTGCGCCGTCACGGACTTGCCGGAGCCGGACTCACCGAGAACGGCGAGGGTCTCTCCCGCGTTCACGCTGTAGTTGACACCGTTGACCGCCTTGGCCACACCGTCGCGGGTGTGGAACTCCACGTGCAGGTCACGGACATCGAGCAGGGGCCCGACGTAGTCGTCACCCGAGCGTGCGGACGGGACTTCTGCGGTCTTGTTGATGGTGGCCACGTTCGCCCTCCTTATCGCGACTTCGGATCGAGGGCGTTGCGGACGGCTTCGCCGAGCATGATGAACGCCAGAACGGTGATGCTGAGCATGATCGACGGGTACAGCAGGATGTGCTGTGCGACGCGGATCTGGGCCGAGCCACCGGAGATGTCCATACCCCACGAGATCGTCGGGTCGGCGAGACCCAGACCGAGGTAGGACAGGGTCGCCTCGGCCGAGATGTAGACACCGAGCGAGATGGTGGCGACCACGATCACCGGGGCCATGGCGTTGGGCAGGATGTGCCGGAAGAGGATCCGGCCGGTGCCCGCGCCGAGCGCTCTGGCGGCCTGGACGTAGTCCGACTGCTTGATGACGATCACCGCACCACGCATGACACGCGCGATCTGGGTCCAGCCGAGGAACGCCAGGGCGAAGACGACCACCCAGACCTTCCGCTCGGTGAACGCCTGGAGGACGACCATGGCGCCCAGCAGGAACGGGATGCCGAGGAAGACGTTGGTGAAGAAGCCCGAGAGCAGGGCGTCGACCCAGCCGCCGAAGTAGCCGGCGAGCATGCCGATCAGTCCGCCGAACAGCGTCACCAGGAGCGTGACGCAGACGCCGACGGTGATCGAGGCGCGGGTGCCGTAGATGACACGCGCGTAGACACTGTGGCCCTGGCCGTCGTAGCCGAGCCAGCCCTCGGAGCCGATCTTGCTCAGCTCCGGCTTGCCCAGGTAGTGGTGCACCAGGTCGGCCGAGGTCGGCGAGGCGTTGGTGAACAGGCCGGGGAAGACCGCCATCACGAGAAGGATGAGGATCAGGACCGACGAGATGATGAAGTACCAGTTGGAGCGCAGGTCCCGCCAGGCGTCGCCCCACAGGCTGCGGGCCTTCTCCGCCTTCACCGTCGCCGACGGGTCCGCGAGGGGCGCCTTGGAGTCCTCGGGCGCGGGAGCGGTCTTGGTCACGTCAGGCATAACGGATCCTCGGGTCCAGGACCGCGTACAGCAGGTCGACGATGAGGCTCATCAGGAGATAGACGAGCACCAGGATGGTGACGAGGCCGACGAGCGTCGTGCCTTCACGCTTCTGAATCGACTCGTAGATCGTGCCGCCGATGCCCTTGACGTTGAACAGGCCCTCGGTGACGACCGCGCCGCCCATCAGGGCACCGAGGTCGGTGCCGAGGAAGGTGATGACCGGGATCAGCGAGTTGCGCATCAGGTGCACGCCGACGATGCGCCGCTTGGGAAGTCCCTTGGCGATGGCGGTACGCATGTAGTCGGAGCGAAGGTTCTCGGCCATCGTCGTACGCGTGAGGCGCGCGACGTAGGCGAGTGACAGTGAGCCCAGCACGATGGCGGGCGCCAGCAGTTCGCCCCACTTGGCGTCATTGGACACGTTCGGATCGATCCAGCCGAGCTGGAAGGCGAACACGGCCTTGATGATGAAGCCGAGGACGAACACCGGGATCGAGATGATCAACAGGGTGAAGACCAGCACCGCGTTGTCGGTGAGCCGGCCGGCCCGCAGACCGGCGATGGTGCCGAGGCCGATGCCGACGACGATCTCAATGACGAACGCCATGCCGGCCAGCCGGAGGGTGACGGGGAACGCGTCGCCGAGGACGTCCGTGACGGGACGTCCGCTGGCTATCTGATCACCGAAATCGAGATGCAGGACGATGCCTGTCATGTAATTCCAGTACTGCTGCAGGATCGGCAGATCAAGGCCCTTTTCGTGGCGAAGTCTCGCCAGTGTGGCCGGATCGACACCCTTGTCCCCGAACAGCCCACGCACGGGGTCGCCGGGCAGTGTGTAGACCATCAGGAAGATCAGCAGAGTTGTCCCGAGGAAGACCGGGATCATCTGGAGCAGTCGTCGTGCGACATAGCGCCCCATCATGCCTCCATGTAATAGGCAAGCAGCAGCCGACGGGCCCTCCCCCGCACCGACTCCCCCTGTGGGGTCGTCGGTTGCGTGGAAGGGCCCCCCGGCCACGGCGTGCGGACAAGCGCGGACCGTCTTTCGATGCCGGTCCCGCGCCTGCGCGCGGACTACGTAGGTGTGATTACTTCTTGACTTCGATCTGGCTCAGGATCGGGTCGCCGTCCTGCGCGTAGTTCACGTTCTGGACCTTCTCCGAGAAACCGGCGTTGACCTTGTAGTACCAGAGCGGGATGGAGGGCATGTAGTTCGCCAGCTCCTTCTCGATCTTCTGGTACGCCGCGACGGACTCGTCGAGGGAGGCCGCGGAGTCAGCCTTCTTGATCTCCGCGTCCAGGCCCTTGTTCGTGAAGTCACCCTGGTTACCGGCGGCACCGGTACGGAACAGGTCCGAGATGAAGTTCGCGTTCACCGGGTAGTCGAGCACCCAGCCGGAACGGTAGAGGGACTTGACCTCCTTGGCGTCACGAGCGTTCGTGTCGGCCTGGAAGTCGGCCTTCGAGTCGGTGGTGCACTTGACACCGGTCGACTGCGTGATGCTGTTGCAGACGGCCTCGACCCATTCCTTGTGGCCACCGTCGGCGTTGAACTGGATCGAGATCTTGTTGCCCGGGACGCCGCCACCCTCCTTGATGAGAGCCTTGGCCTTCGCCGGGTCGTACTTGGTGACGTCGCCGGCGGCGTCCTTCTGGAAGCCGAGAACACCCTGCGCGACCCAGCCGGTGGCGGGCTCACGCGTGCCCTGGAGCACCGTCTTGGTGATCGTGGCGCGGTCGATACCCATCGACAGGCCCTGGAGCACCTTCGGGTTGATGTCCTTGAACTGGTCCGTGTAGTAGGCGACGGCGATCGTCTGGATCGCGGAGTACGCCTTGTCCACGGCGCGGTCACCGAGGTCGGACCGGTAGACCGGGAGGTCCTTCGGGCCGATCTGGCGCAGCACGTCGACGTTGCCGGACTTCAGGTCCTCGTAGGCGGTCTCGAGGGTGGTGTAGTTCTTGAAGATCACACCACCGTTCTTCGCCTTGTCGAGACCCTTGTAGTCGTCGTTGCGGACGACCTTGATCTGCTTCTTGTGGTCCCAGCTGACGAACTTGTACGCGCCGTTGCCGACCGGCTTCTCGCCGGCGGCCTTCGGGTCCGCGTAGAAGGACTCGGGCAGCGGGGAGAAGACCGTGTAGCCGAGCTTGTACGAGAAGTACGGGAGCGGGGCGTTGAGCTCGATGGTGAACGTGTAGTCGTCCACCTTCTTCAGACCGGACATGGCGTCGGCCTTGGGCTTGGCCTTGGCGTCTTCGGGGTAGACGTCGGTGAAGCCCTTGATGTCGCCGAACCAGGACGCGTTGGTCTGGTTGTTCTTGACGTTGGCGGCCCAGTTCCAGGCCTTGATGTAGGACTCGGCCGTGACGGGCGTGCCGTCGTGGAACTTCCAGTCCTTCTTGAGCTTGACCGTCCAGAGCTTGCTGTCCGTGGTCTCGACAGACTCCGCGTTGATCATCTCAAGCTTGCCGGACGCGTCGTAGTCGACCAGCTGCGAGAAGATCGAGTCGGTGACGATGCTGCCGTTCGACTCCATCGTGTTGGCCGGCTGCAGCGGGTTCTGCGGCTCACCGACCTCGACGGAGAAGATGCCGTCAGCGTTGACGGCACCCTTGGTGCCGCCCTTGCCCTTGTCGGCGTCGTCGTCGCCGCCGCCACAGGCAGTCGCAGCCAGGGCGATGATGGCCGCTCCCGCGACCCACTTGGCGCTCTTGGCACCACGCATGGGTTTCCTCCTCATGAGTCCACTTTTGACTACAAGAAGGGCACTGGGTCGATACACCGACACCCCTGACGGTGATCGTTTCAGTGCCCTTAGTGTGCTCGTGAGTCGGCACTCCCCACAGTGCGTGACCCATTGACCCGAGCTCAATGGAGCCAACTATTAAGTACGACTGGGCCGTAAACCACACTTAAAGGGTCTCGGTTTGACAACATCCGCCACTCGTGCGGATCAAAATCCGGACAAACCGATCCCAGACAGACACCCCCGAAACGGACTGTTAACACACGTTTCGGAGAGCGACGCCCGATTATCGGACGCCCATGTCTCGCATGGTGGACACCGTGACCGGAAAACCGGTTGCCAAAGGCCAGGGCCCCCACAGTGTCTGCGAGGGCCCTGGCCTTCTGCAATGCCCCGGGCCGACGGATCATCGGCCGAAAATGGCCTATCCGTCGCCGGACCGGTTGTGCTGCTCGGTGTCAGCGGTACAAGACGTCAGGACGGTCAGACGTCCGGACGGTCAGACGTCAGGACATCCGGACGTCGGTGATGCGGGACGCCGGTGACGCGGGACGTCAATAGTGCGGGGCGCCCGTGCAGTGCCGGGCGCCCGTGCCCTGCCCGACGTCCCGCCGTGCGGGACGTCAGCCGTGCGGGAGACGTCAGTTGTGCTTGGCGCGCGAGGCGGAACGGCCGCGCATCTTCTGGTCCAGGACGACCTTGCGGATACGGACCGTCTCCGGGGTGACCTCGATGCACTCGTCGTCGCGGCAGAACTCCAGCGACTGCTCCAGCGACAGCTTGCGCGCCGGCACCACGTTCTCCGTGGTGTCCGCGGAAGCCGCACGCATGTTGGTGAGCTTCTTCTCCTTGGTGATGTTCACGTCCATGTCGTCGGCGCGCGAGTTCTCGCCGATGATCATGCCCTCGTAGACCTCGGTGCCGGCCTCGGTGAAGATGACACCGCGCTCCTGGAGGTTGACCATCGCGAACGGCGTCACGACGCCCGAACGGTCGGCCACCAGCGAGCCGTTGTGACGGGTCCGCAGCTCGCCGAACCACGGCTCGTGGCCCTCGAACAGGGAGTGCGCGATGCCCGTACCGCGGGTCTGGGTCAGGAACTCCGTACGGAAGCCGATGAGGCCTCGGGACGGGACGATCCACTCCATGCGGACCCAGCCCGAACCGTGGTTCGTCATCGTCTCCATGCGGCCCTTGCGGGTCGCCATGAGCTGCGTGATGGCGCCGAGGTGCTCCTCCGGCGAGTCGATCGTCATGCGCTCGATCGGCTCGTGCGTCTTGCCGTCGACCTGCTTGGTGACGACCTCCGGCTTGCCGACGGTCAGCTCGAAGCCCTCGCGGCGCATGGTCTCGACCAGGATGGCCAGGGCGAGCTCACCACGGCCCTGGACCTCCCACGCGTCGGGACGCTCGGTGTCCAGCACGCGGAGCGAGACGTTACCGATCAGCTCGCGGTCGAGGCGGTCCTTGATCTGGCGCGCGGTGACCTTGTGGCCCTTGCCGCCCTTGCCGACCAGCGGCGAGGTGTTGGCACCGATGGTCATCGAGATGGCCGGCTCGTCGACCGTGATCAGCGGCAGCGCGATCGGGTTCTCGGTGTCGGCCAGGGTCTCGCCGATCATGATGTCCGGAATACCGGCGATCGCGCAGATGTCACCCGGACCGGCCTTCTCGGCGGGCTTGCGGGTGAGCGCCTCGGTCATCAGCAGCTCGGTGATGCGGACGTTGGACTGCGTGCCGTCGCGCTTGATCCAGGTGACCGTCTGGCCCTTGCGCAGCTCGCCCTGCTCGACACGGCAGAGCGCGATACGGCCGAGGAAGTTGTCGGCGTCCAGGTTGGTGACGTGCGCCTGGAGCGGGGCGTCCTCGTCGTACTCCGGGGCCGGGACCGCGGAGAGGATGGTGCTGAAGAACGGCTCCAGGCTGTCGCTGTCCGCCGGGACCGAGCCGTCCTCCGGCTTGGTCAGCGAGGCGACGCCGTCACGGGCGCAGGCGTAGACGATCGGGAACTCGATCTGGTCCTCGTCGGCGTCCAGGTCCAGGAAGAGGTCGTACGTCTCGTCGATGACCTCGGCGATCCGGGAGTCCGGCCGGTCCGTCTTGTTGATGCAGAGGATGACCGGCAGCTTGGCCGTGAGCGCCTTGCGGAGCACGAAGCGGGTCTGCGGCAGCGGGCCCTCGGAGGCGTCGACCAGCAGCACGACCGCGTCCACCATCGACAGGCCTCGCTCGACCTCACCACCGAAGTCGGCGTGGCCGGGGGTGTCGATGATGTTGATCGTGATGACGTCGCCGCCATCCTTGGGGTGGTACTTCACGGCCGTGTTCTTGGCCAGGATCGTGATGCCCTTCTCACGCTCCAGGTCGTTCGAGTCCATCATGCGTTCGTCGAGGTTCTCGGCGGCGTGCGCGGCGAAGGCGCCGGCCTGCCTGAGCATGGCGTCGACCAGCGTGGTCTTGCCGTGGTCGACGTGGGCGACGATGGCTACGTTACGGATGTCGTGGCGCGTGGGCATGGGTGGCTTGCGCTTCTCTCGGATCGGGGATTCAGGCGTCTTAGTCGGTCTTGAGTCCTCGTACGCCCGCCGGGCGGACGCGCCACGGCTAGTCCCCATGGTACGGGGCGGGCGCGCCTGCGGCTTCCCGGGCAAGTTTTACCGGCCGCAGGACAGGCGCACGGCCTCGCGCGCAGGGGCCCCGGCGTCCTTGAGGGGAGGCTCCTCGCAGGCGAGGAACCCCTCGCCTGTCACGATCCAGGTCGACACATGCCCGGTGGTCGGTTCCCGGTCTCCGCCACTGCCGCAGGAGTAGCGGAAGTCCGCCTCGACCAGTTTGACGATGCTGTAGCTCACAAGGCCGCCGGCAAGCCCGCTGACTTCTCCGCCGCCTTCACTGAGAGGCACGTACGCCCCCGGCTCACCCAGCCCGGACCAGCTCGCAGGGTCATCCAGCTCGTCCCCCTTCTCCGCGAGGCCGATGCGCTTGCTCAGGGCGAAGAAGACGGCGTGCGAGTCCAGCCGGGGCCCCTCGGTCTCCAGCGACGCCTGGTCAGTCCGCAGCCGCTGCATCGGCACAGTCAACCTGGTCGGCGCGGCAGTGACGCGCTGCACCTTGGTGACCCCGTTCAGTACGGAGTACTTCCGCAGGTTGAACCAGGTGTACGTGCCGCCCTCGCACGCCCGCTCCTGGGGAACCGACACCTGCTCCGCGCCGGTCTGCGAGGCCGTCGGCGAATCGGCCGGCCTCGACTTCTTCGCGCTCGCGCCCGCGCTCGCGCCCGGGTCGTCCGGCGTCGAGCCGCAGCCGCCCGCGCCTGCGAGGATTCCCGCGGCGAACAGACCTGCCGCGCAGCTGAAAGCCCGCGTCCGCTTCATGTTCCAGCCCCCGTGATCAGTTCTTCCGGTGAAGTTCACCGGTGGTCATGACCACGGTCCCCCGGCGGGGTGTCGCGGACGCGGGACTTGAGCGACTTCAGAGGTGGGGCTCCGAAGCCACTGCTCCGAGGTGGGGCTCGGAGCGGGGACTCCGCGGCCGGTTCTACGGGGTTGGGGCCCCGGCGTCCGGAAGGCGGAGTGCTACCCGGGTCAGCAGGTGGAGACAGCCTTGCCCGCCGGCAGCCGGCGGGCAAGGAAATTGAGCCAGTTCTGAGCTTTCGCTTCCGCTCTGACCTGCTACTTCTTCTGGTTGGCCGGAGCACCGGCGGACTGCGGCGTCTTGAAACCGATGTCCTGATAGTGCGGCGCCCCGAGGCCGAAGGCTCCGACGTTCACCAGCTTTTTGTCCGTCGCGACCAGCTGCGGGCGCTGATAGAGGGGAATCGATCCCGCGGCGGCCCAGATACGGGCGTCCGCCTGCTTCATGAGGTTCCTGGCGGCCCCCTCGTCGAGCTCCGACGCCGCCTCGTCGAAGAGCTGGTCGATGTGGTCCGAACCGACACGGGTGTAGTTCTGCTCGACCAGGAGCGAGCCGTCGGTGGCGGGTACCGGCTTGGCGAAGATCGGACGGTCGTCCGTGGCCGGGTAGGCGGTGGCGGGCCAGGAGTACAGCGCCAGGTCGTAGTCGCCGGACGCCACGTGGTCCTGGAAGTAGCTGTCGTCGGAGACCTTGGTGATCTCGGTACGGACCCCGATCGTGTCGAGCATCGCCGCGATCCTGTCGCCGACGCCTCGCAGGGACTCGGAGCCGGGACCGGACGGCAGGACGAACCGCAGCGTCAGCGGCTTGCCGTCCTTGCCGAGGGGGCCGCGTGCCGAGTCGGGGGCCTGGTCGGGAGCCTGGGCGGGGGCCGCGGTACCGGCCGGGGCGTAGGCGCCGGCCGCGCCGCCGGGCTGCCGGTCCTGCGCGGTGATCCGGACAGGGGCGTCCTCGGAGGTACCCGTCTCGCCCAGGCGTCCGGCCTGGCGCAGCAGGGCGGCACTCTGCTCGGCGGCGACCGCGGCGGGCGCGATGACGCGGGTGGCCGCGCCGTCGGCGTCGCCGGGCTTGTTGTCGTCGCCGACGATGTAGAGGCCGTCGTCGGCGGAGGGCTCGCGCCCGGCGGCGTGGTTCGTCTTGCCGTCGTCCGTCGCGCTGCCGGACTCCTCCTCCGACGCGTCCTCGTTCTCCGACGCCGTCTCCTCCTCCTGGGCCCTTTCCTGGGCCTTCTTCTCCTCCTTCTTCTCCTGGGCCTTCTTCTCCTCCGCCTGGTCCGTGCCCTTCTGCTTCTCGCCCTCGCTGCCGGCCTTGGTCCCGTCCGTCTTCTTCGTGGCGCCCTCGCGCGTCCAGCCCGCGTCGGCCAGCAGGGCCTGGGCCTCCTCGGTGTCCTGGCTGCCCAGCGCGTCGCTGCTGTCCTTGTACCCGGGCTGCCCGGCCAGGGCCAGGTGGCTGCCGAGCGGTTCGGCGGGCAGGCCGAGCGGCCCGAGTACGGCGTCGGCGAGTTCCTGGCGGTCCAGCGCGCGGGCCACGGCCCGGCGTACCCGGTCGTCGGCGAGCGGCCCGGTCTCACCGTTCAGCGCGAGCTGGGTGTAGGCGGGCTCCAGGGACTTGCGGACCACGTATCCGCGCAGGTCGTTCTGCTCGGCGGCGTACGCCTTCGCGGCCCTGGCCTTCTCGTCCCGGGCCTTCTGCGCCTCCTCGGCCACCTCCTCGTCGGAGCCGTGCGCCAGTGCCCAGGACCGCAACGCCGCTGCCGGGGAGCTGTAGGAGCCGGGGCCGTGGGCGGGCGGTGCGCCGTTGCTGCCGGTGTCGCGGGCGGCCAGGGCGATCCGGTGGGCGGCCGCCGCGTCGATGTCGGCGACGTCGACCGTCCCCTCGGTCAGTGCCTCGGTGCGGTCCTGCGGCTCGACGGCCTTGAAGACCAGGGAGTCGAGTTTGGCGGGGCTGCCCCACCAGCGCGGGTTGCGGGCCAGCGCGACGGACTTCGCCTCCTTGTCCACCTCGCGCAGCCGGAAGGGTCCCGCGGTCGCCTTGAGCGTGGACCGCGCACCGTCGTTGAAGGCGTCCGGGGAGCCCGTCACCTGCTTCGGGTACAGCGGGGAGAAGAGGGAGCGCCAGTCCGCGTACGGCTTGGCGAAGGTGACCTTGACCTCCAGGTCGTCGGCGCCGCGCTCGATCTTCTCGATGCGTTCGTACCCGGCGTTGCGGGCCGTCCAGAAGGCGGAGTCCTTGCCGCTCAGCGCGCGCCACTGGGCGAGGAAGTCCGGTGCGCCGATCTCCCGGCCGTCGCTCCAGACGGCCTGCTGGTTCAGCCGGTAGAGCACGACCTGCCGGGGCTCGGTCTCCACGACCTTCGCGGACTCCAGGTAGTCCGGGTTCAGCTGCGGCCGGCCCTTCGCGTCCAGCGGGAAGAGCGTGGGCAGGAGCGCGCCGGTGATCCGGGTGGTGGCGCTGTCGGCGTCGGCCTGGAAGGCGTTGAGGGTGGCGGGCATCGCGTCGATCGCCCAGTTGACCGTGCCGCCCTGCGCCACCTGGGCGCGTGCCGCTGCCGCGATGTCCTGCGGGACGACGGCCGCGCCGACGGCCTCGTCGTCGCCCGAGCCGCAGCCGGCGAGTACGGGGAGGGTGAGCACCCCCGTGGTGAGAAGTGCGAGCGAGCGGCGCTTTCGGGATGTCCCGCGCGGGACGCCGACGTGGGACATGACTGAGACCTCCGGGGACGGCCCGGCCCACTCTTACCCGAATAGACCGGATGATTCGTATGTGGTGGCATTTGCAGTTGATCACACTGGTTCCGCCCTTCCACTGAAAGCGTCCACGCGCGGGAGACCACGCAGACACGGCGCAACCATCCGAAATCTCACCCGTGCGGCGGAGTGCCGGGCCCGGCCGGAAAGCGACGCCGCAAGGGGTCGCGGCCCCGCAACCGGCAAGACGGAGCGGTCGGCTCTCTTCCCAACAGGGATGTGAGGCGCAACACTCGCAGGCGCATGAGCATGGCCACACGCGACTGCGGAAGTGAGATCAAGTCATGTCACTAAGCGACGAATTGACGGCAGTTCAGAACTGTCTCGACGACCTGGTCCGCACCGTCGGACGGCTGGAGCGGAGCATCGCGCAGCTGCGCGAAACGGACACCGTGCGGGACCCGCTCGCCCCGGCCCGAGACACCGCGCAGCCCTGCGACACCGCACCCGTCGACGGCGTCATCACGATCACCGAAGCGCCGTACGACACCACCCTGTGGACGGACTCGGACGACGAGGGTCTGGGCGTCCGCGGCAGACATGCCCCCTGAAAGGCATGTCTGACACCTCCTAGGAGATCTCCTTGGCCACCGGTACGGAAACAGGAACGGATTCAGACAAAGATCCAGGCACGTCTCCCAGCACGGCTGCGGGTGCGAAACCACCGGCCGCCCGGCCGCGGGGTGTGCACCATCCCACGCGGGCCGCCATCACCGCCCTGCATCTGCGGACCGACCGCTGGTGGCTTTCGCCCGCGGTGACGGCGGGCGGGCTGCTCGCCTTCATCGTCTACTCGACATGGCGGGCGTTCTCGAACGCGGACTACTACGCCGCCCCCTATGTCTCGCCCTTCTACTCACCCTGTCTCGCGGACAGCTGCGCGCCCATGCGGCACGGCCCGAACTGGGAGATCTTCGGCAGCTGGTGGGGTCTGTCGCCCGCCCTGCTGATCCTGGTCTTCCCGCTCGGCTTCCGGCTGACCTGTTACTACTACCGCAAGGCCTACTACCGGGGCTTCTGGGCCTCGCCCCCGGCGTGCGCGGTCGCCGAGCCGCACCAGAAGTACAGCGGCGAGACCCGCTTCCCGCTGATCATGCAGAACATCCACCGGTACGCCTTCTACGCCGCGGTGGCGGTCGCCGGGATCCTGACGTACGACACCGTGCTCACCTTCCGCGACGAGCACTACGCCTGGGGCCACATGGGTCTCGGTTCGCTGATCTTCGTCGTGAACATCGTTCTGATCTGGGCGTACACGGTGTCCTGCCACTCCTGCCGGCACATCATCGGCGGCCGGCTGCGGCACTTCTCCAAGCACCCCGTGCGCTACCGGCTGTGGGGCTGGGTGGGGCGGCTCAACGCCCGTCACATGCTGCTCGCCTGGGCCTCGCTCATCAGCGTGGCGGCGTGCGACTTCTACGTGTACCTCGTCGCCTCCGGCGCCTTCGACGATCCGAGGTTTTTCTGAATGACTGAGCTCGAACGGCAGCAGTGGGACGTCGTCGTGGTCGGTGCCGGAGGCGCCGGGCTGCGCGCCGCGATCGAGGCCCGCGAGCGCGGGGCCCGCACGGCCGTCATCTGCAAATCGCTCTTCGGCAAGGCGCACACGGTCATGGCGGAGGGCGGAATCGCGGCCTCCATGGGCAATGTGAACTCCGGGGACAACTGGCAGGTGCACTTCCGCGACACCATGCGCGGCGGGAAGTTCCTCAACCAGTGGCGGATGGCCGAGCTGCACGCCAAGGAGGCCCCCGACCGGGTCTGGGAGCTGGAGACCTGGGGCGCGCTCTTCGACCGCACCCCCGAGGGCAAGATCTCCCAGCGCAACTTCGGCGGCCACGAGTATCCGCGCCTGGCCCACGTCGGTGACCGTACCGGCCTCGAACTGATCCGCACCCTCCAGCAGAAGATCGTCTCGCTCCAGCAGGAGGACGCACGCGAACTCGGTGATCCCGAAGCGCGGCTGAAGGTCTTCCAGGAGTGCACGGTGACCCGCGTCCTGAAGGACGGGAACAGGGTCTCGGGCACCTTCTGCTACGAACGCGAGACCGGCCGCTTCTTCGTCCTGGAGGCGCCGTCGGTCGTCCTCGCCACCGGCGGCATCGGCAAGTCCTTCAAGGTGACGTCGAATTCCTGGGAGTACACCGGCGACGGCCACGCGCTGGCCCTGCTCGCGGGCGCGCCCCTGCTGAACATGGAGTTCGTGCAGTTCCACCCGACCGGCATGGTCTGGCCGCCCTCGGTGAAGGGCATCCTCGTCACCGAGTCGGTGCGCGGTGACGGCGGGGTGCTGCGCAACTCCGAGGGCAAGCGGTTCATGTTCGACTACGTCCCCGATGTGTTCAAGGAGAAGTACGCGCAGTCGGAGGAGGAGGGCGACCGCTGGTACGAGGACCCGGACCACAACCGCCGCCCGCCCGAGCTGCTGCCGCGCGACGAGGTGGCCCGCGCCATCAACTCCGAGGTGAAGGCCGGCCGGGGATCGCCGCACGGCGGGGTGTTCCTGGACGTGTCGACCCGGATGGACGCGGAGCGGATCCGGCGCCGGCTGCCGTCGATGTACCACCAGTTCAAGGAGCTGGCGGACGTCGACATCACGGCCGAGGCCATGGAGGTGGGCCCGACCTGCCACTACGTGATGGGCGGCATAGCCGTCGACTCCGACACCGCCGCCGCCCTGGACGTCCCCGGCCTGTACGCGGCGGGCGAGGTCGCCGGCGGCATGCACGGCTCCAACCGGCTGGGCGGGAACTCCCTCTCCGACCTGCTGGTCTTCGGCCGGCGGGCGGGACTGCACGCCGCCGGACACGCCGCGTCCTGCGCCGACGCCCCGCCGGTGGTGGACCAGGCGCAGATCGACGCCGCCGCGGCCGAGGCACTGCGTCCGTTCAGCGCGGAGGACCTCGCCGAGGGTGCGCCGGCGGAGAACCCGTACACCCTGCACCAGGAACTCCAGCAGACGATGAACGACCTCGTCGGCATCATCCGCCGCGCCCCCGAGATGGAACAGGCCCTGGAGAAACTGGCCGGACTGCGTGAGCGCGCGCGGCGGGCCGGGGTCGAGGGGCACCGGCAGTTCAACCCCGGCTGGCACCTCTCCCTGGACCTGCGCAACATGCTGCTCGTCAGCGAGTGCATCGCGCGGGCGGCGCTGGAGCGTACCGAGAGCCGGGGCGGCCACACCCGCGAGGACTGCCCGGGGATGGACCGCTCCTGGCGCCCGGTCAATCTGCTGTGCCGGCCGGTGGCCGGTCCGGATGCCTCAGGGGGCCGGATCGAGCTCGAACGCGTGGCGACCGAACCCATCCGTCCGGATCTGCTCTCCCTCTTCGAGAAGGAGGAGCTGGTCAAGTACCTCGCCGATGAGGAGCTCCACGAATGAGCAGCTACGACGCACGGTTCAGGGTGTGGCGCGGGGACACCGAGGGCGGCGGTCTGGAGGACTTCGAGGTCGAGGTCAACGACGGCGAGGTCGTCCTCGACATCATCCACCGCATCCAGGCCACCCAGGCGGGCGATCTGGCGGTGAGGTGGAACTGCAAGGCGGGCAAGTGCGGTTCGTGCAGCGCGGAGATCAACGGACGGCCGAGGCTGCTGTGCATGACGCGGATGTCGGTCTTCGGCCGCGAGGAGACCATCACGGTCACCCCGCTCCGGGCCTTCCCCGTGGTGCGCGACCTGGTGACGGATGTGTCGTTCAACTACGCCAAGGCGCGGGAGATACCGGCCTTCGTGCCCCCGGAGGGGGTGAAGGCGGGTGAGTACCGGATGCAGCAGGTCGATGTGGACCGCTCGCAGGAGTTCCGCAAGTGCATCGAGTGCTTCCTGTGCCAGGACACCTGCCATGTGGTGCGTGACCACGAGGAGAACAAGGCGGCCTTCGCCGGTCCGCGCTTCCTGATGCGGGTCGCCGAGCTGGACATGCACCCCCTGGACGCCGCCGCCGAATCCGGACTCGACCGGAAGGCGACGGCCCAGGAGGAGCACGGGCTCGGCCTCTGCAACATCACGAAGTGCTGTACGGAGGTCTGCCCCGAACACATCAAGATCACCGACAACGCGCTGATCCCGTTGAAGGAGCGGGCCGTGGACCGCAAGTACGACCCGCTGGTGTGGCTGGGCAACAAGATCCGGCGGCACGACGCGCTGTAGGGCCGTCCGTCCGGGCCGGGCCGGATTCCGCGAGCCCGGTCCGGCCCGGACGACAGGCGCCGGGGCCGTTCGTCAGCCGAGCAGCTTGACGAGCGCGTCCGTGGTGTCCGTCTCGCCGAGGCGGGGGAAGATCCGCCCGACGCTGTTGTCGTGGGCCTCGGCGCTCATGTCGGTCACCGCGTCGGTGGCGACGGTGACGTGGTAGCCGTGCTCGTGCGCGGAGCGGGCGGTGGACTCGACGCCGATGCTGGTCGCGATGCCCGCCAGCACGATCTGGGTGACGCCCAGGCGGCGCAGCCGGAGGTCGAGATCGGTGCCGTAGAAGGCGCCCCACTGCTGCTTGGTGACGACGATGTCGCCGTCGTGCGGGCCCAGTTCGGGGACGATCTCGGCCCAGTCGGCGGGCGGCCTGCCGGACCCGGCGGGGCTCTCGGTGCGGCCGGGGGCGCCGCCGGTGACACGGACCAGGACGACCGGGAGCCCCTTGGCCCGGAAGGCGTCGGCGAGGGTCGCGGCGCGTGCGACGACCTCGGCGGCGGGGTGGGCGGTCGGCAGTCCGACGATGCCCTTCTGGAGGTCGACGACGACCAGCGCGGTGTTCGGGTCGAGGGTGGTGGCGCTCATGGGCGGTGCTCCTGGCCTGGTGGTGCTCGGACGGATTCAGGTACGGCCGCGCAGGGCGCGGTCGGTGACGGTGAGAACGATGAGCAGGACGCCCAGGACCGCCGCGACGCCCGCCATCAGGTGCAGACCCCGGTCGCCGGTCGACTGGCCGTACGCCAGCGCGATGAGGCTGGAGGCGGTGATGGCTCCTATGTACTGGGCGGTGCGCTGGAGTCCCGCGGCGGAGCCGATGGACTCGGGCGGGGCGTGGGCCTGGACGGCCGCCTGGTTGCTCGTGCCGATCAGGCCCTGCGGGACGCCGAAGCAGGCTCCGGCCAGCAGCAGGATCCCCACCGGACTGTCGCCGGAGAGCAGGAACAGCAGCCCGGCTCCGGCGGTCAGCAGGACGCAGGCCAGGGTGAGCGGGCCCCGGATGCCCTTGGTGCGGGCGCCGAGCAGCGAGCAGGCCAGCGCGGCGAGGGACATCGGCAGCATCAGCAGCCCGGTGTGCCCGTACGAGTAGCCCCGGGCCTCCTCCAGCCACTGGGTGTAGCCGTACATCACGCAGTAGACCAGCAGATAGCTGATCCCGTGCCGCAGATACGTCCGCGAGAGGGCGGCGTTCCCCGCCAGCATCCGCAGATCGATGAAGGGCTCGGGGCACCGCAGCTGCCATCCCACCAGGGCCGCGGTCAGGACCGCGAAGGGCGCGAGGAGCCACCACATCGGGTGGGCGAGGTCGAGCAGGAAGAAGGCGAGAACGGTCAGGGCCGTGGTGAACAGGCCGATGCCGAGCGGGTCCAGGCCGAGCCGGGGCCTGGCGCCGCCCGCGTCCGCCCGGCGCGGCGGGTCGGCGGGGATCCAGCGCAGGGCGGCTCCGAACGCGATGAGGGCGACGGGCACGTTGACGGCGAAGATGCCTCGCCAGCCGACGGCCATGACCAGCAGACCGCCGAGCGTGGGACCGACGGCGGCGCTGCCGAGCGCGGCGAAGGAGAGCCGGGCCAGCACCGGCCTCGGGGTGGTCCGGCCGACCCGGGCCGACTCGTCGCGCAGGACCGCCATGGCGGCCGGGTAGGCGGCCGACGTACCGATGCCGAGCAGCAGCCGGGAGACGATCAGCGCGCCGAAGCTCTGGGCGAGCGTGCCGACCAGACCGGAGGCGATGACGACGACGAGGCCGGCCAGGAAGACGCGGCGGGGCCCGAGGACATCGGCGAGTTTGCCGAGGACGGGCTGGGCGACGGCGCTCGCGAGGTAGAGGACCGAGATCAGCCAGGCGGTGTCGGCGGCGCCGATGCCGAAGTGGTGCCCGATCGCCACCAGAGCGGTGGAGATCATGGTGGTGTTGAGCGGGTTGAGCAGCGAGCCGAGCAGCAGCGGGGCGGTGAGCCGGGCGCTGAACCCGGTGGCGGGCGCGGTCCCGGCCGCGGACGCCGACGCGGATACCGGCCCGGGAAGCACCTCGCGACGGGTCATGAACCGACCAGGCGCTCGATGAGCGCGACCGCCTCGGCGACCGTACGCCGCTCCGCGCCGTCGAGTTCGGCGGCGACGGTCTCGGCCAGCCAGTTGCGCTTGGCGGCCCGGACGTCGGCGAGCGTCGAACGGCCGGTGTCCGTGATCGACATGACCGACTTCCGGCCGTCGTCCGGATCGGGCGCCCGCTCGACGAGTCCCTGATCCTCCAGGGCGCCCAGCGTCAGCCGCATGGACTGGGGCCGGACGAACTCGGCGCGGGCCAGATCGGCCGTGGTGGTCGGCCCCCCGTCCTCCAGCCGGGCCAGCACCGAGCGCTGGGTCGGGGTCAGCAGACTCTCCGACGACGAGGAGCGCAGCCGCCGCACCAGCCTGCCGACCACGGAGGCGAGATGGTCCGCCACCTCCTGGGGGGTCGGGTCGGCGGGCGTGGTTCCGGACGGATGCGTCATGCCCCCACCGTAAAAGGTGCACAGGTCATCTTGCAAGGTTACCTGTCAATCAAGGCGTATCCTTGCCCGTAAACGGACCGCGATCTAGGGTGAATGCGCTTTCATTACGTGTACACAGATGGTTGTGCCGATACGCCTCGGCACGGAAGAAGAAGCGGACGGTCGGTCGAGTGAGCGCCCCAACGGTCTACGACGTCGCGGAGCGGTCGGGCGTCTCCATCGCCACGGTTTCGCGTGTCTACCGCACCCCGGAATCCGTGCGCGCCCAGACCCGTGAGCGGGTGCTCGACGCGGCGCGCGAGCTCGGTTACGTACCCAGCGGCAACGCGCGAGGACTGGCGAGCCGCACCACCGGGGTGCTCGGTCTGTGCTTCCCGGACTACGCCGACCCGGACGCCGAGGCCGACGCCGAGGCGGACAGCGACGCCGACGACGCGGTGATGCTCTACTCCGACCAGATCATCCGGGGCATGGAGCGGGCCGCCCGGCGGCACGGGTACGCGCTGCTGATCGCGGCATCACTGGAGGGCGGCCCGGAGAGCCTGGTCGCGAAGGTCGCGGGGCGGGTCGACGGTTTCGCCGTCCTGGCACAGACCGTGCCGACCGAGGACCTCGACGTGATATCGCGCCGGCTGCCGGTGGTGATGCTCGCCGGACCGCGCGAGATCGACCATCTCGACCACATCGTCGTCGCCAACGCCGAGGGCGAACGCGAGCTCGCCCGCCACCTGATCGAGGACCACGGCCTGCGCCGGCTGGCGTTCGTGGGGGGCGACACCGATTCACCGGACGCGGAGGCCCGGTTCCGGGGCTTCCGGGAAGCGTGCCGGGACGCCGGCCTCCCGGTGCCGGACGAGCCGGCCCTGCGGACGGCGATGATGAAGCAGGCCGAGGGCGCCCAGGCGGCCGAGACCCTGCTGGACCGGGGCGGGGAGCGGCCCGAGGCGATGCTCTTCGCCAACGACCAGATGGCGGTGGGCGCCCTGCGCGCCCTGGCCCGGCGCGGAGTGCGGGTGCCCCAGGACATGGCGGTGACCGGCTTCGACGGGATTCCGCTCGGCCGGATCGTCCAGCCGCCGCTGACGACGGTGCGCCAGCCGATCCGGCGGCTGGGCGAGCAGGCGGTCGAGCTGCTGGTCCAGCGGCTGAACAACAGCGGCCGCGAACCGGTCTCGCTGACCCTCCCGGTCTCCGTCATCCGCCGGGCCAGCTGCGGCTGCGGCTGACGGGACCGCCGGACAGGACCGGCTGACGCGGCGGGCTGACGGGCGCCCGCCGGACGAGAAGGGCCGGCGCTCCGCTCCGACGGGCGGGGCCCGCCGGCAGGCCCCGCCGGACGGGACCGGGCGACGCGACCCGCTCAGGGGCGCCCGCCGGACGAGAACGTCCGGCGGCGCGCCCCGCGATCACCCCTCCAGCCACTTCCCGAAGAAGCTCCGCCGCGCCTCGACCAGCCCGGCCACCTGCCCCGCCAGCCCCTCGTACTCGAAGTGCGCCGCCGGCAGCACCAGCAGCTCCCGCTCCCCCGCCAGCGCGTTGTGCACGGCGAACTGGCCCGGCGGCGGCACGGACGGGTCGAACAGCGCCGCGGCCACCATCGTCGGCCGCTCCACGAACCCGGCGGCCGTCGCCGCGTCGAAGTACCGCAGCACCTCCACGACCTCGGGGTGCTCGCTCCGGTACCCGCGCACGGACTCGCCGCTCCCGGTGCACCGCAAGGTGAGCCGCAGCGGGTGGTTGCCGAACGTGGGAACCGTCAGCTGCGACGCCCCGAAGCGGTCGTCCCACGGCAGGGCCAGCGCGCCGAGCCCGCCGCCGAAGCTCTCCCCGAGGAGGCCCAGCCGGCCCGTCCCGGCGACCTCGGGCACCAGCTCCTCCAACGCGGAGGCCGCGCACCACAGGTCCGCCACGCAGTCGCCGATGACATAGGTGTCGCGCGACTCGATGCCGTGCAGCACATGCCCGGCGGAGACCTCGGGAATGCCCGCCACCCGGCCGCGCTCCGCCATGCCCCGTACGCACGGCAGGATCGCGGCCGACGACGGCAGCGGCAGCGGCACGTCGGGCCCGGCCTCCTGGCGGCCCCCGTACCCGTGCCCGATGACGAAGCCGTGGCGCACCGGCTCCGCGCTCTCCACCGGCAGGGCCAGCCAGCCGCCCAGGCGCACCCCGCCCACCGAGTTGTACGTCACGCCGTGGATCCGTACGCCGTCGCGCTCGTCCTCAACCGGCCCGATCTCCGGGTCCGTCGCCACCGCGCGGGCCGCGTCGTACCGCGCACGCCAGAAGTCCGCGAAGTCGTCGGGGGCCGACGGGGCGGGGACGGTCATCAGGTCGTCGAGAGTGCGCCCGTGGGCCGGGTCGAACGGGAAGTCATGCGCGAACGAAGTCATGATCACGACACTATCGCCGCCCGGCTCACGGCAGGGACCCGCATCCGGCCTCGGAACAAACATGCGGAATCGGTCACACCATCACCTTTTTCGCAAACACCCCGCTTACCGTTCCAAGTCGAACATTCAGATGTCCAGCACGTTGCACGAGTGTGACCAAGCACCCTCTTGCGGATTCCCGAATCTCTGCCGCAGAGTGATGTATGCGCTTACAGGCAGCGCATACATTCGGATTGCTCAAGGAGGAGCCCTCCATGTCCCGCACCGCCAGAACCGCCTCCACCGGCATCGGAATCGCAGTCGTGCTCGCTCTCGGTCTGACCGCGTGCGGCAGTTCCGGTGGCGACGACGTCGCCGCGGACAAGAAGCAGACGCTCACTGTCTGGGCCATGGGGGCCGAGGGCGAGAAGCTCGCGGATGTGGCCAAGGTGTACGAGAAGGCCAACCCGAACATCACCATCAAGGTGACTCCGGTCGGCTGGGACGTCGCCCACCAGAAGCTCGTCTCCGCGGCCGCCGCCGGCACCATGCCGGACGTGGCCCAGATGGGCGGCTCGTACATGGGCGAGTTCTCCGAGCTCGGCGTGCTGGAGCCGGTCGACACCAAGACCTTCCAGGAGAAGGACTTCTTCCCGGCCGGGTGGAAGCAGGGCGAGGTGGACGGCCAGGCGTACGGCGTGCCGTGGTACGTCGACACCCGCGTCCTCTACTACCGCACCGACCTGGCCGAGAAGGCCGGCATCACCAAGGCTCCGACCAACTGGAAGGAGCTCCAGGACCTCGCGACCGCCTACCAGAAGAAGGCGGGCACCAAGTGGGGCCTGTCCATCCAGCCCAGCGGCCTGGACACGGTGCAGAACTTCTACTCGTTCCTCTACTCGGCCGGCGGCGAGATCGTCAACGACAAGGGCGAGGCCGTCATCGACAGCCCCGAGGCCGTCAAGGCGCTCAAGGAGTACGGCTCGTACTTCGACAAGGGGCTCTCCAACAAGTCCGTGCCGCCCGGCTACGACGTCGTGAAGGACTTCGGCAACGGCCGGGTCCCGATGTTCTTCGGCGGCCCCTGGCACGTCACCCTGCTCAACGAGGGCCAGCCGCAGCTCAAGGGCAAGTGGGCGGTGGCCAACGTGCCCGCCGACAAGTCGTCCACCTCGATGGCCGGCGGCTCCTCGCTGGTGATCTCCAAGGACAGCGAGCACAAGGCCGCGGCGACCGAGTTCATCAAGTACCTGACGGACACCAAGGGCCAGGCCGACTGGTACAAGCGCACCAAGGACCTGCCGGCCAACACCGCCGCCTGGACCTCGGGCGACCTCGCCGCCGACACCGATCTGCAGATCTTCAAGAAGCAGATGGACACCGCCAAGTCCTCCCCGTCGCTGTCCAACCTGAGTGAGATCACCGACAAGGTCGACCAGGCGATAGCGAAGGTGACCCAGGGCAAGGCTTCCGCCGAGGACGCGCTGAAGACCGCGCAGTCCGAGATCGAAGGCCTCGTGAAGTAGGAGCCATGAGCACCACGACCGGAAAGGCCGCACAGCCGGCCAAGGTGCAGGCCGGGCCGGGGACCACCGCGTCCCCGGCCGCCGGGCCGAAGGGTTCACGAAGCCGCAGGAAGCCCTCGATGGGCGTGCAGAACATGGCCGGCTGGCTGTTCTCCACCCCCTTCCTCGTGCTCTTCCTCGTCTTCATGGCCGTCCCGATCATCGCCACGCTGGTGATGAGCTTCACGGACTTCGGGCTGCGCAACGTGACGCACCCGATGGACGCGAACTTCATCGGCTTCGAGAACTACACCAAGCTGTTCAGCGACGAGAAGTTCCTCAAGTCGCTGTTCAACACGGCGTACTTCGTCGTCGTCGGCGTGCCGCTGACGATCTTCCTCGGACTGGTCGTCGCCGTACTGCTGAACAACGGCATCGACCGGGCCCGCACCTTCTTCCGCGTCGGTTTCTACGCCCCGGTCGTCACCACCATCGTCGCGGTCGCCGTCGTCTGGCGCTTCGTACTCGATCCGAGCGACGGCCTCGTCGCGGGCCTCTTCTCCGAAGTGGGACTCACCGCGCCGGACTTCCTCGGCTCCGAGAAGCTCGCCATGCCGTCGATGATCGCGATGGCGGTCTGGCGCAACCTGGGCACGGTCATGGTGCTCTTCATCGCCGGCCTCCAGGCCATCCCCACCGAGGTGCGGGAGGCGGCGCGGCTGGACGGCGCGAACGTCTGGCAGGAGTTCAGGGGCATCACGGTCCCGCTGCTGCGGCCCACGCTGCTCTACGCCACGGTGATCACCACCATCGGCTACCTCAACGTCTTCGAGGAGCCGTTCGTGATGACGCAGGGCGGTCCCTCGGACTCGACGCTCACCGTCTCGCTGAACATGTACCGCGAGGGCTTCAACTTCTTCCACATGGGCTATGCGAGCGCCATGGCGTATGTCCTCTTCGTAGTGATCATGGGCATCACGGTGCTGCAGCTCCGACTGCTGAAGGACAACACGAAATGAGCGCCACCAGTGCACCGGGCGCCGTCTCGACGGCGCCGTCGAAGAAGCCCGGGAACGACGGCCGGACGGACGGCGGCAAGCAGCCGCGTTCGCTGAAGCGGGTCCTCGTCTACGTCCTGCTCTCGCTCGGCCTGCTGATCATGTCGGCGCCGTTCCTGTGGATGGCCCTGTCCGCGTTCAAGACGACGAGCGAGCTGACCGCGAGCCCGCCGGTCTGGATCCCGACCGAGTGGACCCTGGACAACTTCCGGGACCTGCTCGACAAGCTCGACCTGCCGCTGTACTTCATGAACTCGGTGATCGTGGCGGTGCTGGTCACCGTCTCGAACCTGGTGTTCTGCTCGATGCTGGGGTACGCCCTGGCCAAGCTGAACTTCGCCGGCCGCAACAAGATCTTCGGTCTGGTGCTCGGCGCCCTCATGGTGCCCGGCAACCTGATGCTCCTCCCGCTCTTCGTCCTGATGAGCAAGATGGGCCTGATCGACTCCTACGCCGGTCTGGTGCTGCCCTTCGCGGCGGGCGCCTTCGGGGTCTTCCTGATGCGCCAGTTCATGCAGTCGATCCCGGACGAGCTGCTGGAAGCGGCCCGGATGGACGGCGCCGGCGAGTGGTACATCTTCTGGCGGATCGTGATGCCACTGGTGAAGCCCGCCCTGGCGACACTGTCGATCTTCACGTTCCTGGGGTCCTGGAACAACTTCGTCTGGCCGCTCATCGCGACCAACGACCCCGACAAGTACACCCTCCCGGTCGCCCTGGCGACCTTCGCCACCGACCCGAACAAGGCGGGTGGCTCCAACGGCATGCTGATGGCCGGTTCCTTCCTGATCGTGCTGCCGGTCCTGGTCGTGTTCATCGCGCTCCAGCGGCACTTCACCCAGGGCATCGCCACGGCGGGCATGAAGTAACCCGCCCCCCGCGGGGCGGCCGGCCCCCCTTCCCGGCCGCCCCACCGATACGTACGAGGCCGCGCACCCCGCACCCGCGCGGGCCACACCCCTCCACGCACCAGAAAGACGTTCTGCGATGACTCACACCCAGGTCCCGTTCCCCGAAGGATTCCTGTGGGGCGCCTCCACGGCCGCCCACCAGATCGAGGGCAACAACACCAACAGCGACTGGTGGGTCAAGGAACACACCGCGGGCACCCACATCCAGGAACCCAGCCTGGACGCCTGCGACAGCTACCACCGCTGGCACGAGGACATGGACGTGCTGGCCGGACTGGGATTCACCGACTACCGGTTCTCCATCGAGTGGGCCCGCATCGAGCCCGCCGAGGGGCAGTTCTCCCGGGCCGAGCTCGCCCATTACCGCCGGATGGTCGAGGGCGCCATCGAGCGCGGACTGCGCCCCATGGTCACCCTGCACCACTTCACCGTTCCCCAGTGGTTCGAGGCCCGCGGCGGCTTCACCTCCGAGGGCGCGACCGAGCTGTTCGCCCGTTACGTCGCGGCCTGCGCACCGGTCATCGCCGAGGGCGTCAGCCACGTCTGCACCATCAACGAGCCGAACATGATCGCCGTCATGGCGGGCCAGGCCAAGCGCGGCGACATCGGCTTCCCGCCCGCCGGACTGCCGACGCCGGACGACGAGACCACCGTCGCCGTGATCGCCGCCCACCACGCGGCCGTCAAGGAGGTCAGGGCGATCAACCCCGACATCAAGGTCGGCTGGACCATCGCCAACCAGGTCTACCAGGCCCTCCCCGGCGCCGAAGAGGTCACCGCGGCCTACCGCCACCCCCGCGAGGACGTCTTCATCGAGGCCGCCCGGGGCGACGACTGGATCGGCGTGCAGTCCTACACCCGGACGAAGATCGGCACCGACGGCCCGATCCCGACCCCGGACGACGTCGAGCGCACCCTGACGCAGTGGGAGTACTACCCCTCCGCCGTCGGCTACGCGCTGCGCCACACCGCCGACATCGTGGGCCCCGGCATGCCGCTGATCGTCACCGAGAACGGCATCGCCACCGACGTCGACAGCCGCCGCGTCGACTACTACACCGGTGCGCTGAACGAGGTCGCCTCCGCGCTGGAGGACGGCCTCAACATCCAGGGCTACCTCGCCTGGAGCGCGCTCGACAACTACGAGTGGGGCTCCTACGCGCCCACCTTCGGCCTCATCGGCTGGGACCCGGAGACGTTCGAGCGGCTGCCGAAGCCGTCCGCCGTCTGGCTGGGCGAGATGGGCCGCACCCGCACCCTGCCGCGCGACGCCGGCTGAGCGACGGCCGGGGTGGCCCCGGGCCCCGGCCCGAGATCACCCGGCCCCGGCCACCCCGGCTCCATGACCGGGAGCTCCTGACGGCTCCCGCGCGCACGGGAACCGGCGGAACCTGACATCCGCCGGTCCCCGTACCGCACCACCGGCCGGTCGGCCCTCCTGTACCGAGGACACCGGCCGGCCGCTCTCGTACCGGCGCCCCCGCACGCCCCGCTCGCGCCCGCCGTTGCCGTGCCGGGGCCGGCGCACGCCCCGCCCGCGCGCCGCTCGTCACCCGACCGGAGTCCGAGCCGCTGTGCCGCACCCCCCGGGACATCGACGCGGCGCGGCGCCGCGCACCCGTCGGGTCGCGGGCCACCAAAGGCGGACATAGCCTCACGAACGTGACGCCGTCTGTGAGCCGAACCCGGATCCTCATACCGGGCCGGACCCTGCTCACCGTGCTGTTGACGGTGTGCTGGCTGGCCCTGTCCCACGTGCCGGCAGCTCGCGCCGACGGGCCGATCACGCTGTCCCGCGACGGGCAGATCACCGACCGGGTGGGCGCCCTCGGGGACCGCGAGGACCAGGTGGTCACCGCACTCGACCGGCTCTACGACCAGCGCCGCGTCCAGCTCTTCGTGGCCTACGTCCGTGACTTCTCCGGGCGCTCCCCGCAGGACTGGGCCGACGAGACGGCCGGCCGCAACGGTCTCGGCCTCGACGACGTGCTGCTGGCCGTCGCCACCCACGACCGGCAGTACGCGTACTCCGTCGACCAGGACTCCCGCCTCACCGACGCACAGCTCCAGGACGTGGCGAGCACCGCCATCGAGCCGGCGCTCAAGGAGAACGACTGGGCGGGTGCCGCGATCGGGGCCGCCAACGGATACTCCGCCGTCCTCGCCGGCTCCCCCGTCCCCACCCCGGCCATCACCCCGGGCCCCGACGACCCCGGCTCGGGAAGCTCCGGCGGCACGAGCACCGGGGACCTGGTGCTGCCGATCGTCCTCGTCGGCGGCGTCGCAGCGGTCGCCGCGTACACCTTCACCCGGCGCAAGCGGCGCGCCACCACCCGCACGACACCCGGCGCGACCGGCTGGGGTCCGGCCGGAGCCGGGCAGGGCGAACCGGAGCAGCCGCCCACCCCCCTCCCCGAACTCGACGCGGAGGCCAAGCGGACACTCGTCGGCACGGACGACGCGGTCCGCACGAGCGACGAGGAACTGGGCTTCGCCACCGCCCAGTTCGGTGAGGAGGCCGCAGCGCCGTTCGCCGAGGCGGTCGGCTGTGCCAGGGATGAGCTGACGGCGGCGTTCCGGCTGCGGCAGCAGCTCGACGACGCCTTCCCGGAGGACGACGCCACCCGTCGCCGGATGCTGGACGAGATCATCAGCCGCTGCGCGGACGCCAACGCCCGGCTGGACGCGGTCGCGGAGGACTTCGACCGGCTGCGCGCACTCGAACGCGACGCCCCGCAGGCGCTGGCTGCGGCCGAGACCGCGTTCCGCTCGCTCACCGGCCGGGTCTCCGCCGCGGAGGCCGCGCTGGGCACGCTGCGTGCCCGTTACGCCCGGTCGGCCTCGGCCCCCGTCGCGGACGGCATCGAGCAGGCCAAGGACCGGCTCGTCTTCGCGACGTCCTCGCTCAACCGGGCGCGGCAGGCGGTGGACGGGGGCGACCGCTCGTCGGCGGCGGTGTACATACGGGCCGCCGAGGGTGCGGTGGGCCAGGCGGCGACGCTCGTCGACGCCGTCGGCCGGCGTGCGCGGGAGCTGGACGAGGCGGCGGCCCGGCTGCCGGCCGCGCTCACGGAGACGGAGACGGACCTGGCGGACGCGGGCGGGCTGCTGGAGGGCACGGCGCAGGGGGTGTCCACCGCGGACCTCCGGGGCCGGATCGCCCGCGCGCGGTCCGTGGCCGATGAGGTGCGGGCGGAGACCGGGGCGGGCCCGTACGACCCCATCGACGCCCTGCGCCGGGTCGAGGAGGCGGACGCGGTGCTGGACGAGGCGCTGGCCGGGGCCCGCGAGCAGGAGCAGGGCAACCAGCGGGCCCGCTCCCTCCTCGACCAGACGATGCTCACGGCTCGGTCGGCGATCGGAGCCGCAGCCGATTACGTCTCCACCAACCGGGGTGCGGTCGGCAGCCAGGCCCGGACCCGGCTGGCGGAGGCCGAGCGGCGGCTGGAGCGGGCCCGCGAGCTGGCCGGTACGGACGATCCGCAGGCCGCACTGGCCGAGGCACAGCGGGCGGACGCGCTGGCCGGTGAGGCACGGACCCTCGCGGAGCAGGACGTGCGGGCGTACGGGGGCCGGGGCGGGCCGGGAGGGGGTGGCCCGGGCGGCGGCATGGGTGGTGCGGTCCTCGGCGGGATCATCCTCGGCGGACTCCTGGGCGGGGGCGGCCGAGGCGGCGGGTTCGGCGGCGGTGGGTTCGGCGGCGGCAGCCCCGGGAGCTTCGGCGGTGGGGGGACGCGCGGCCGGCGGGGTGGCGGCGGCCGCTTCTGAACGGAGCCCGCACACGTACGCATCGCGACACATCACGTTCGCGGAGCAGGACCGGACACAGGAGAGATGCCATGACCAAGCAGACCGTTCTCGGACGCGTCACCCAGCTGGCGAAGGCCAACATCAACGCCCTGCTCGACCAGGCCGAGGACCCCCAGAAGATGCTCGACCAGCTGATCCGCGACTACACCTCCAACATCGCGGAGGCCGAAGAGGCGGTGGCCGCCACCATCGGCAATCTGCGTCTGATGGAGCAGGACCACCGCGAGGATGTCGCGGCGGCCAAGGAGTGGGGCGACAAGGCGCTCGCCGCCAGCCGCAAGGCCGATGAGCTGCGGGCGGGCGGTTCGGGCCCGGACGCCGACAAGTTCGACAACCTGGCCAAGGTCGCGCTCGGACGGCAGCTCCAGTCGGAGAAGGAGGCGAGGACCGCGGAGCCCACGATCGCCTCGCAGACCGAGGTGGTGGACAAGCTGAAGTCCGGACTGGACCGGATGAAGTCGAAGCTGACGGAACTGAAGGCCAAACGCGACGAGCTGGTCGCCCGCGCCAAGTCCGCCCAGGCGCAGAACCGGATGATGGACTCCGTGAAGAACATCGACGTCCTCGACCCGACCAGTGAGCTGAGCCGGTTCGAGGACAAGGTGCGGCGCGAGGAGGCGAAGGCGCTGGGCAAGCAGGAGCTCGCGGCGTCGTCCCTGGACGCCCAGTTCGAGCAGTTGGACGCACTGGGCGACAGCGCCGAGGTGGAGGCCCGCCTCGCCGCCCTGAAGACCGGCTCCTGAGTCCGCGGGGGCCGCCGGCCGCCGAGGGGCGGGGCAGGGGCCGGCCGGTCAGCGAGACCCGGACGCGGACGGCCGCCGGACCCGGGCGGCTCGCGGGGCCGGGGCGGCCGGCGGGGCCGCAGCCCGTGCGGGCGGCTGGAGCCGGCGCCGAACCCTGGGAGCCGGGCCGGTCTCAGAACATGCTGAGCAGTTCCTCCACCGTGCGCTCGGCGGCCGGACGGCCGCCGGGCAGCGGCAGTTCGAACCAGACGGTCTTGCCGCGCGGAGTCCGGCGCGACCCCCAGGCCGCGCTCAGCAGTCCGACCAGCTGGAGGCCCCGGCCGCCCTCGTCCGTGTCGCGTGCGCGCCGGCGCCTCGGCTGGACGAGGCCCGCGTCCCACACCTCGCACACGAGGGTGCGGTCGCGCAGCAGCCTCAGCCGGATCTCGCCCTCGCCGTACCGCAGGGCGTTGGTGACGAGTTCGCTGACCAGCAGTTCGGTGGTGTCCACCAGGTCGTCGAGGTCCCAGGCGATCAGCCGGTCCCGGGCCAGCTCCCGGGCGCGGCCGACCGAGCGGGGCTCACGGGGCAGCCGCCAGTCGCCGACGGCCTCGGCCGGAAGCCCCTGGACGCGGGCCATCAGCAGGGCGATGTCGTCCTCGCCGTGCCGGGTGTCGAGCGAGCTCAGTACGCGGTCGCAGACGTCCTCGAGAGGCCGGTCGGGTTCCACGAGGGATCCGCGCAGCGCTTCGAGCCCCTCGTCCAGCGGGTGATCGCGCGACTCGACGAGACCGTCGGTGTAGAGGGCGAGGAGGGCGCCTTCCTTGAGCTCCACCTCGACCTCCTCGAAGGGTTCGCCGCCGACACCGAGCGGCATGCCCGGCGGGACGTCGAGGAGCAGGGCCGCCTCGCCGGGCTCGACGACGACGGGAGGCAGATGGCCGGCGTTGGCGAAGGTGCAGCGCCGGGTGACGGGGTCGTAGACGGCGTAGACGCAGGTTGCCAGATAGACCTCGGAGAGGTCCGCCTCGCGCGATTTGTGGGCGGCCCGCGAGGGCCACTGGGCGCCGCCGCCCGCGTCCGAGGAGGTGCCGGCGCCGGGCGTGCCGAGGCCCCGGGCGACCTCGTCGAGCGCGGAGAGCACCTCGGCGGGTTCCAGGTCGAGGAGGGCCAGGGTCCTTACGGCGGTGCGCAGTTCGCCCATGGCCACGGCGGCGCGCAGCCCCCGGCCCATCACGTCGCCGACGACGAGGGCGGTGCGGTGGCCGGGGAGTTCGATCACGTCGAACCAGTCGCCGCCCACCTCGGTCGCCGTGTTGCCCGGCAGGTACCGGCAGGCGATGTCGAGGCCCGCGGCCTCGGGGTCGCCGGGCGGCAGGAGGCTGCGCTGGAGGATCAGCGCGCGCTCGTGCTCGCGCCGGTAGAGGCGGGCGTTGTCGATGCAGACGGCGGCGCGTGCGGCGAGTTCGGAGGCCAGGGCGCGGTCACGTTCGCCGAAGGGCTCGCTGCCCTTCGTGCGGGAGAACTGCACGAGGCCGACCACGGTGTCGTGGGCGACCAGCGGCACGGCGAGCGTGGACTGGACGAAGCCCCGGTCGTCGCCGGGTACGTCCTCCACATGGCCGGTGCGCAGGGCGATGGCGCACGGCGAGCCGAACGGGTAGCGGTGCACGGCGCCGAGTGCGGGCGGGCCGTCCTCGGTCCGGGGCCCGGCGGAACCCGGACCGAGGTCGGGATCGGGGCCGATGTCGGGCAGGACGTCCGACACGGCGCTGGCGAAGGCTACGCGGCGCAGTTCGGCGGAGCCGCCGACGGCTTCCCCCCGCAGCGGACCCCCGCTGCCAGGTGCCGTCTCCTCGCCCGTGAGCAGGGCCTGGTAGAGGTCGACGGAGGCGAGGTCGCAGAAGCCGGGCACGGCGACGTCGAGGAGTTCGCGGGCGGTCGTCTCCAGGTCGAGGGAGTTGCCGATACGGGCGCTCGCCTCGTTGAGCAGGGCGAGATTGCGCCGGGCGCTGGCCGCTTCGCGCGCCGCGATGTGGCGCCGGGTCACATCGGTGGCCAGCCCGGCGATGCCGGTCGGGCGGCCCGATCCGCTGTGCACCCGGTAGAGGTTCATCGACCAGTGGCGGCGCGCGGTGTCGCCCGGGGCGGTGCCGACGAGCTGGAGGTCGGTGACGGAGTCGCCGGTGGCCAGGACGTGTTCGAGCGTGGCTGTCAGCCGGTCCGCCTCCACGCCTGTGAGGTAGTCGTCGACCGTGCGGCCGCGGTGGTCCTCCGCCCGGCCGCCGAAGACGGTGGCGAACCTCTGGTTGGCCCGCACCACGGCCAGATCGGTGCCGAACAGCACGAATCCAAAAGGAGATTGGCCGAAAATTGCCTGCGAGGCCGCGAGGTCCGTCTCGATGCGCCGCAGCGCTCGGACGTCCACGACGATACAGACGGCGGCCCGTTCACCCGTCGCCGTCTCGCTCGGCATCACATAGATCTCGGCGAGCCCGTGCACGGCGTCCTCGCCCGGCATCCGGAAGGGGACGAGTCCCGTCCACTCCTTGCCGTCGAGCACCTCGGCGATCCGACGGTGGCCGTCCCGGCGCGTCTCGCCGGGCATGAAGGCCTCGACCGGGTCCATGCCCACCGCCTCGTGGGCGGCAACGCCGAAGAGGCCGGCTGCCCGGCGGCTCCACTGCTCGATCAGGCCATCGGGGCCGATCGAGAAGGAGGCGACCCTGATGTAGTCGTAGATCGAGCCAGGCGGGCTACTCTGCCACACGACATCGCCCGCTGTCCCAGGTATTTCGCTCACGCGACCGTCCCCTCCAGCTCACACACCGGACCGGTCCTGCCCGCAGTATTCAGCACTACGGCCCCTACCGACACGGCGTTCACGATCACAGCACGGTCTCAGTCCGTTTCGGCCAGATTCTGACGGACCTTCCGTGATCGCTGTTCGTCCCACCTCACTCCTAACCAGGCAGGGCCAGCTCGAACCACACCGTCTTGCCGCTCTTTCCGCGCCGGGTCCCCCAGCGGCGGGCCGAACAGGCCACGAGCTGCAGCCCTCTGCCGCCCTCGTCATCGGGCCCGGCCTTGCGCGCGGTGGGCGGATCCGGAAGCGGATCGGAGACCTCCACCACCAGGCCGGGGTGGACCGAGGGGCCTTCGCCGTTGGGGCGGGGGCGCAGCAGCCGCACGCCGATGGGGCCCGGCGTGTACCGCATGGAGTTGGTCACCAGCTCACTGACCAGCAGAACCGTCATGTCTCCGACGGCCGTGTCGAGCCCCCAGGAGCGCAGCGCGTCGTGGACGGCATGCCGGGCCGTACGCACGGCACCGGGAACAGCCGGAAAGCTCCACTCGGCGCTCTCGGCTTCGGTATCGATCACGCCGATCACTTCCCAGGAGCAGCAGCGGGAACATCCTATGTACGGGGGACTAAACACCACATACCCGGAATACAGGATGAAATACCGCCCGGTGTCGGCACGTGGGGCGTACGGATGTAGGGGCGCGCACACGAACGGCTGTACCCGTAACGAGGGGGCGCACGGGCCGGGTGCGGGCGCTCCGCTCAGCGGTCCGCGCCGCCCGGCTGCCGACGTACGGCTTCGGCCACCGCGGGGAGGTCCTGTTCCAGCCAGTCCACCGTGCCGGTCTCGCCCGGCCCGAGCCAGCGCAGCTCGTCGTGGTCCTCAAGTGGCACGGGCACGCCGGAGATCAGCCGGACCGTCCACACCTGAAGCACATAGCCGGGCTTGAGCGGCCACTCACCGGGAATGCGCTCCAGCGGCTCCGCCTCGATGCCCAGCTCCTCCCGGAGCTCGCGCACGAGGGCCTGTTCGCCGCTCTCCCCCGGCTCGACCTTGCCGCCGGGCAGCTCCCACCGCCCGGCCAGCTCCGGCGGTGCGCTGCGGCGCGCGGCAAGGAGCCGCCCCCGGTCATAGACGGCTCCGGCCACCACCACGCGATCAGTCATGGTGCGGAGCGTAATGCTCCGTCACCGACGCCCGGAAAGCACCGCGTCACAGGGGGCGCACTACGGGCGGGCGGTCTGCCCCGCGCGCTCGATCCAGTAGAGCTGCTTGTGGCCCCGGTCCTCAAGTTTGTCGACCGTCCGCTGCGCCTCGTCCTGCGTGGCATACCTGCCCACGCGGTAGCGGTTGCCGTTGTCGTCCTGCCGTATCACCAGCCAAGGGAGCACGGCACCGCTGTCGCTCATCGCGTCCCTCCAGAGCATCGCGCCCCTCCTCCGAACGGCATGCACGTCTCTAAGAATCCCCAGGAAACCGCAGTACGCATATGCCCGAGCCTACGCCTGACCTTCACTCAACGCATACGTAATCGCACAAAGAGATACTGATCCGGCCAGGAGCGGACCAACTCCCTGGGGGCGCATCCGGATGAATGCGCCCCCAGGGAGTTCCACGGTAGTGGGAGACCGGCGCTACGCCGAACCCGCATCGCCGCGCAGGACCGGTATCGGCATGAGCACCGGTCCTCCGGCGGGGTCCTTGCGGCAGACGTCGCCGCATTCGGCGTCCAGGGAGCAGCAGAGCGAGCAGATCGGACCGGACCGGACGGGGCAGTCGGCGATGTCCGGGAGTTCGTACGCCGTTTCACAGACCGCGCAGGTGTGGGTGGCGGTGATGTCCGCGACCTCGACGCCCGGCCCGTTCACGGGATTGGGCCGCGCCAGGTAGTACTTCCCCTTCGTCGCCCAGGCGATCAGCGGACAGAGCGTCAGCGAGAGCCCGGCCGCGATGAAGGTCGAGAACGCCTCCGCGTACGTACCGAACAGCCCGAAGAAGGCGAGGATCGATACGGTCGAGGCGATCACCATCGCCCCGAATCCCGCCGGGTTCACCGCGTACAGATAGGCCCGCTTGAACTCGATGTACGGCGGGCTCAGCCCGATCCGCTTGTTGATCACGAGGTCGGCGGCGACGGCCACGATCCAGGCGATGCCCACGTTGGAGTAGAAGCCCAGCAGCTTGTTGAGGGCGGCGAACATGTTCATCTCCATCAGCGTCAGCGCGATGACGAGATTGAGGAAGATGTACCAGACCCGTCCCGGATGGCGGTGGGTGATGCGGGAGAAGAAGTTCGACCAGGACAGCGAACCGCTGTAGGCGTTGGTCACGTTGATCTTGATCTGCGACACGATGACGAAGAGCGCGGCGGCGGGCAGCGCGAACGAACCGAGCCAGGGCTTCAGCGCCTCGATCTGCGGGGCGATCGGCTCCAGCGCATGGGTCTTGCCGACAGCCTCCAGGGCGACGAAGGCGAGCAGCGCGCCGCCGAGCTGTTTGGCCGCGCCGATGACGACCCAGCCGGGTCCGGCGGCGAGAACGGCGAGGTTCCAGCGCCGCTTGTTGGCCTCCGTCCTCGCCGGCATGAAGCGCAGGTAGTCGGCCTGTTCGCCGATCTGGGCGATGAGTGAGAGCGCGACCCCGGTGCCGAGTCCGAACCCGACCCAGGAGAAGCCCGCCCCCGCCCCCTCCGTGCCGCCGAAGGATCCGAACGCGCCCCAGGCGTCCGGCGCCTCGAAGGCGAGGACGACGAACGGCAGCACCATGCCGATGATCCAGACGGGCTGGGTCCAGGCCTGCACCTTGGCGAGCGCGCCCATGCCCCGGAAGACGATCGGAATGACGATCAGGGTGGTCACCAGGTAGCCCGCCTCGACCGGCAGACCGACGGCCTGGTGCATGGCCTGCGCCATGATCGAGCCTTCGAGCGCGAAGAAGATGAACGTGAAGGACGCGTAGATCAGCGAGGTCAGCGTCGAGCCGAAGTAGCCGAAGCCGGCACCCCGGGTGACCAGGTCCATGTCCAGGCCGTACTTCGCGCACGCTCGGGCGATGGGGATGCCGGTGAGGAAGATGATCGTCGCGGCGGCCAGGATCGAGGCGAATCCGCTGGTGAACCCGTAGGTGAACACGATCGAAGCGCCGATCGCGAAGTCGGCGAGGTAGGCGATCCCGCCGAGTGCGGTGCCCGCGACCACGGAGGGCGACCAGCGCCGGAAGGAGTGCGGCGCGTAGCGGAGCGAGTAGTCCTCGCGGCTCTCGTCGGCGGCGAGTCCGGCGTAGCTGCGCGCCGGGGGTGTGCCGGCCGGCCCGCCCGCGAGGTCTTCCCCGGGGGCGGGCCCGGTCTTCGGTACGGCTGTGTCCGTCATCGGTGACTTCCCGTTCGTCGGTCCGGTGTGCGGGTCCGAACGGGAAGTTAGGAGCGGGACATGACAAGCCGTCATGGTCGGTGATTGCCGGGCTGTTACGACACCAGGACTGCCGTTAACTCGCCGTCACGGGCGCCGGACACCTGCCTCCGGGTATCGGTCACCCGACAGGAACAGCGGCCCGCGGGCCGAACAGCCGGGCGGGGACGCGCCTTCGGGATCCCGGCGCTCCCCTTCCGCCGAGAGCCCACCGGGCCGGAAACGGTCACCGGACCGGGAGATGGTAGGCGATCCGGTAGCGGTCGGCCGGGACCACCACGTCGGCGGTCTCGACCGGGCGCCCGGAGGCGTAGTACGTCCGCTCGATCACCATCACCACATGCCCCGGCACCCCGCCGAGCGCCAGGAGCTCCTCCGCCAGCCCCGGGCGCGCGCCGACCTGTTCGGCCACGTTGTCCACCACGACATCGATCGCGGCCATCCGTTCGACCACCCCGCAGCCGCCCAACGGGCCCTCCTCCGGCAGCATCACCGGCGTGCGCCCCGTGACCGCGAGGGGCTCCCAGGAGGTGGAGAGCATCATCGGCTCGCCGCCGTCGCGGAACACGTAACTCGTACGCATCACGCGGTCGTCCGGCTCGATTCCGAGCCGCTCGGCGATCTCCGGACTCGCCCCCTCCTGCTCGCTCCGGGACTCCCAGGTCCCCCGCGCACCCTCCGCCGTCTGCTCCTGCCGGAACGGGCTGGCCCCCGACTCCGAACGGAAGCCGGACCGGGCGATCCGGCGCGGGACCGGGCGCTCGCGCACATAGGTGCCGGAGCCGGAGCGGCCCTCGACCAGCCCCTCGGCCATCAGGACCTTGCGCGCCTCCAGCGCGACGGTGTCCGAGACCCCGTACTCCTCGCGGATACGCGCCTGCGAGGGCAGGCGCGTATGCGGCGGCAGCGAACCATTGGCGATCTTCTCTCTGAGATCGCTCGCAACGCGCAGATAGGCGGGCTGCTCACCGAAAGTCACAGGCAACTCCCCAAGAGGTTGACAGACCGCAACAGCCTCGCAACGGTCGGTTCCGAACCGCAAGCACAGGCCAGAGTTTCACCCGAAGTGATGATTCGCGGTGGACGCGCGCATACCCCCATCCCGGCCCGCCAAGGATTCCCCGACCGTTGAACGCCCCTTCCCCCTTGACCCCGTTTGGTCCAGACCAATAGTTTCCTCTCCACACAGCACGGCCACGCACCTCTCAGCACCTGCCTCCGCACACGCACACAGGAACGGGCCTCATGCGTCGAAGAACCCTGTCCGGACTGGCCATTGCCGCCTGCGCCCTCTCGCTGGCAGCTACCCTCTCCCCCGCCGCCAACGCCTCCGCGGGCCACGGCACGGACCGCGGGAACAACCACCACGGCTCCGCGCCCGCCTACAAGCGCGTCGGCTACTTCACCCAATGGGGCGTCTACGGACGCGACTTCCAGGTCAAGGACCTGGAGACGAGCGGCACGGCGGCCAAGCTCACCCACATCAACTACGCGTTCGGCAACGTCAGCGCAGACGGCAAGTGCTTCACGGGCAACGTGCCCGGCGAGGCCGACGCCTGGGCCGACTACGCCCGCCCGCTCGACGCGGCCGGCTCGGTGGACGGCGTCGCCGACACCGACGGCCAGGCCCTCGCGGGCAACTTCAACCAGCTGCGCAAGCTCAAGGCCAAGCACCCCGGCCTCAAGGTGATGATCTCGCTGGGCGGCTGGAGCTGGTCCACCCACTTCTCGGACGCCGCCCGCACCGCCGCCTCACGCAAGGCCTTCGTCTCCTCCTGCATCGACCTGTACATCAAGGGCAACCTGCCGGTGGACGGGACGCGCGGCGGCGAGGGAGCCGCGGCAGGCCTCTTCGACGGCGTGGACATCGACTGGGAATGGCCGGGATCCGCCGGTGACACCGACACGGTGTACCGCCCCGAGGACAAGCGGAACTTCACGGCGCTGGTGCACGAGTTCCGTACCCAGCTCGACGCGTACGCGAAGAGCCAGGCCGCCTCGCGCAAGGGCGGCCACCACGGTGCGAAGCCCAGACACTACGACCTCTCGGCGTTCGTCCCCACGGCCCCCGAGAAGATCGACGCCGGCTTCGACGTCCCCCGCATCATGCGGGACTTCGACTTCGTCAACCTCCAGGGCTACGACTTCCACGTCTCCGGCGAGAAGACGACGGCCCAGCAGTCCGCGCTCCGCGCGAAGGGCGACTTCAGCGTCGACCAGACCGTGCGCGACTGGCTGAAGCGCGGCGCCCCGGCCCGCAAACTCGTGATGGGGATGCCGTTCTACGGTCAGGGGTGGACCGGTGTGACCGGCGGTGGCGACGGCCTCGGCCAGCCCGCCGCGGCCCCCGCGCCCGCCACCTGGGCGGCCGGTTACGAGGACTACAAGGCCCTCAAGGAACTGGCCGGATCCGGTACGTACAAGATCCACCGCAACGTCCGCGACGGCAGCGCCTGGCTGTTCGACGGCACCACGCTGTGGACGTACGACGACCCGCAGGTCCTGCGCGCCAAGACCGCCTACATCCGCGACCACCGGCTCGGCGGCGCGATGTTCTGGTCACTGGACGGGGACACGGAGGACGGCGAGCTGATGACCGCCGTCGACCGGGGACTCTCCCGGCGGTAGGAACGGCCCTTCCGGGGCGGCCGCGCCGACGCGGCCGCCCCGGACTCCGCCCCGCCCCCTCGGCTGGCATGCTGGCCGCCATGCCCACCACCTACCGCTGCCCGCAGGACGGCACCCGTGCCGACGTCACCTCGCTCACCTGGTGCTGCCCGGTCTGCCGGGGTCCGTGGGACCTCGACTTCGAGAGCGCGGGCCCGCTGCTCCCGGACGCCCTGCCTGGCCGGGTCAACTCCCTCTGGCGGTACGAGGAGGTGCTGCCGCTCGCCTCCCCCGTGACCACCCTCGGTGAGGGCCGCACGCCCCTCGTGCCGCTCACCGGCACCGTCTCCGCCAAACTCGACTTCCTCATGCCGACGCTCTCCTTCAAGGACCGCGGTGCGGTGATGCTCGCCGAACTGGCACGCCGTCTCGCCCCCGAGCGAGTCGTCGCGGACAGCAGCGGCAACGCGGGTACGGCCGTCGCCGCGTACTGCGCCCGCGCCGGGCTGCCCTGCACGGTGTACGTGCCCGAGGGCACCTCCGCGAAGAAGACCGAGCAGATCCGGGCCCACGGAGCCCGGCTGGAGACCGTCCCCGGGGACCGCGAGGCGACCGCGCGGGCGGCCCGGACCGCCGCCGGCGCCCCCGGCACCTTCTACGCCTCGCACGTCTTCAACCCGTACTTCCTGCACGGCACGAAGACATACGTGTACGAACTCTGGGAGGACCTCGGCGGCCGGCTCCCGGACGCCGTCGCCGTACCGGTCGGCAACGGCACACTGCTCCTGGGCGCGGCCCTGGCCACCGCGGAACTCCTCACCCAGGGCCTGATCGACTCCCGGCCCGCCCTGATCGCCGTCCAGGCCGAGGCGGTGTCCCCGCTGGCGGCGGCCTTCCACGCGGGGGCGGACGACCTCGTGGACGCTCCGGCGGACGTCACCGCCGCCCCCACCCTCGCCGAGGGCATCGCCATCACGCGTCCGCCGCGTGCACGGGCGATCCTGGCGGCGGTACGGGAGTCGGGCGGCACCTTCCTGACCGTGACCGAGGATCAGATCCGGTCCGCCCAGCGGGATCTGGCCGGCCGGGGCTTCTACGTGGAGACCACGGGCGTGGCCTGCTGGGCCGCGGTGGGCGGCTGGACGGACCGCAGCGTCGTCGTACCGCTGTGCGGCGCGGGCCTCAAGACGGGGCTCGCCGCCTGAGGGACCGCGGGGCGCGCCCGCGCGTCAGCCGTTCGCCTGCGCGCTGCGGACCGCCCCGCGCGCCGGGCGTTCACCCGCGCGCCGCGCCCGGCCGCTTCGCGCCCCGCACGTCAGCCGTTCACCCCGCGCGCCGTGGACCGCGCTGTCGCGCCCGCCTCTCTACGTTCGTACCGTGAGCCTTTCGCGTACCTCTCTCCTCACGTCCCTCCTCGCATGCGCCCTGGTCGCGCCGCTGCCGCCCGTCGCGTCGGCAACGGCCCCGCCGCCGTCCGCTCCACCGGCCGCGGCCTGCGGCCGGGACACCGACCCCGCCTGGGCGCCAACGTCCACCGTCTTCGGCGAGGCCGCCGGCTACGACCCCTACGTCGGCAACGGCTATCTGGGGCACCGTGTACCGCCGACGGGTGCCGGGTACGCCGAGCGCGACGAGAAGACCGGCTGGCCGCTGTTCACCCCGCGCTACGACGGGGCCTTCGTCTCCGGGCTCTTCGGCCGCGAGGACGGCCTGGCGGCGGGCCGCGAGGTGGCCGCCGCGCTGCCGAGCTGGACCGGCCTCGATGTGCGGGTGGGTCAGGAGACATACGGCTCCGCCACCCCGGCCGGCCGGATCTCCCGGTACCGCCAGACGGTGTTCCTGCGCTGCGGGCTGGTGGTGACGTCGCTGCGCTGGACCACGGCCGACGGCCGCGCGACGGACCTGACGTACGAGGTGCTGGCCGACCGCGCCGATGTGCACACCGGCGCGGTGAGGCTGCGGATGACGCCGCACTGGAGCGGCACCGCGACGGTCACCGGCCGGCTCGACCCACGCGGCGCACGCCGGATCGCGCTGGAGGACGACGGGACGTTCCGCACCCGGGGCACGGGGACCGCGGGCGCGATCGTCCAGACGATGCGCCCGGCGGGGACGAACGGGCAGCCGTCCCGGGTGACCGCCGGGCGTACGTACACCTTCGAGAAGTACGTCGGGGTGGACACCGCGCTCACCTCGCGCGCCCCGCGTGCCGACGCGCGCGAGGCCTCCCGGCGCGGAGCGCGGCTCGGCTGGTCCGCCGTCCTCGCCGAGAACGCCGCAGTCTGGCGCCGGGACTGGTCGGCCGATGTGTCCGTGCCGGGCAGCCCCGATCTGCAGAAGTGGCTGCGTTCGGCCCAGTACGGGCTCCTCGCCTCGACCCGGGCCGGCTCCCGCGACAGCATCGCCCCGGCCGGTCTGACCAGCGACAACTACGCGGGCATGGTGTTCTGGGACGCGGAGACCTGGATGTACCCGGGACTGCTCGCCACCCGTCCCGAACTGGCCCGGTCGGTGGTCGAGTACCGCTACCGGACGCGCGGCGAAGCCCGTACGAATGCCGAGAAGCTCGGGCACAAGGGCCTGTTCTACCCGTGGACGAGCGCGAGCGAAGGCAGCCTCTGGTCCGAGTGCCAGAGCTGGAACCCGCCGCACTGCGTGACCCAGAACCACCTCCAGGGCGATGTCTCGCTGGCCGTCTGGCAGTACTACCTGGCCACCGGCGACCGCGACTGGCTGGCCGGCCACGGCTGGCAGCTGCTCCGGGGCATCGCCGACTTCTGGGCCTCGCGCGCCACCGCGAACGGCGACGGCAGCTACTCGGTGAAGGAGGTGGCGGGCCCGGACGAGTACAGCAACGGCGTCACCGACGGGGTGTTCACCAACGCCGTCGCGGCCACCGCCCTGCGCAACGCCACCCGCGCGGCACAGCTCCTCGGGCACCCCGCTCCGGCCGAATGGACGGAGGTCGCGGACGGCCTGCGCATCCCGTACGACCCGGAGCGCAAGCTCTATCTCCAGTACGCGGGCTACGACGGCTCGACGATCAAGCAGGCCGACACGGTGCTGCTGATCTACCCCCTGGAGTGGCCGATGGAGCCGGGCGCGGCAGCCTCGACGCTCGACTACTACGCGGCTCACACCGATCCGGACGGCCCGGCGATGACGGACTCCGTCCACGCGATCGACGCGGCCGCGATCGGGGAGCCGGGCTGTGCCACGTACACCTATCTCCAGCGTTCCGTGCGCCCGTTCATGCGCGGCCCGTACGCCCTGTTCAGCGAGGCACGGGGCGCGAAGGCGGGCGCGCAGGATCCTCTGTCCGGCTTCCCAGCCGAGGACTTCCTCACCGGCAAGGGCGGCTTCCTTCAGGTGTTCACCCACGGGCTGACGGGTCTGCGGCTGCGGGAGGACGGGGTGCGTCTGGACCCGATGCTGCCGCCGCAGCTGAGCGACGGTGTGAAACTGACGGGCCTGCGCTATCAGGGGCGTACGTACGACATCGCGATCGGCCCCCGGACGACGGAGGTCCGCCTCACCTCCGGCGCCCCCTTCACTCTCCACACCCCGTCGGGTCCCCGCTCCCTGTCCACCGTGCTCTCCCTCCCCACCCGCCGCCCGGACCTGACCCCGACCACCGACGCGGCCCGCTGCCGACCGGCGACGGCGACGTCCGAGACGCCCGGCCTGTACGCGGCGGCGGCGGTCGACGGCAGCACGGCGACGGCCTGGTCCCCGGACGGGGCGACCGGCTCACTGACGGTGGACCTGGGGCGGGCGGCCCCGGTGACGGGATTCGCGCCCCGGTGGACCGACGCCACCCCCGCCTCGTACCGACTGGAGACCTCGGCCGACGGCCGGAGCTGGCAGCCGTACCGGGCGGGCGCGGTGGCCCGCCAGGTGCGGGTGACGGTCCGCTCGGCGGATGCGGCCGAACCTACGGGCGTACGGGAGCTGTTGGTCACGCAGCCGTAGGGCGGGTGCGGCGGACCCCGGCCGGCCGTCGGCGTGCCCGCGGCCTGCCGAGCAGGATTCCGCCCAGCACGAGGACGAGCCCGCAGATCTGCCGGAGGGTGAGCGGCTCACCGGCGATCACTGTGCCGAGGAGCACTCCGGTCACCGGGTTGAGCAGCCCGACCAGGCCGACGGTCGCGGCGGGCAGATGGCGCAGCCCGGCGAACCAGGCGGCGAAGGCGAGGGCGGTCGCCACCACGGTCACGTAGCCGAACCCGAGGACGGCGGGCCCGTCGAGCGCGGGCGGCGCGCCTTCCACGGCTGCGGCGAGGGGCAGCAGCAGAAGGCCACCGGCAATCAGCTGCCAGGACGTCGACGCGAGGACATCGGTCCCGGAACCCCACCGCTTGGTGAGGATGTAGCCGAGGGAGGACATCGTCAGGGCGGCGACCGAGGCGAGGACCCCTCGGACGTCGGCCTGGACGGTCCCGGTCAGCAGCATGAGGCACACGCCGCCGATACCGGCGGCGGCCCCCAGCAGGGGGAGCAGGCCCGGCCGCTCGGCGACGAGTGCCCAGGCGATCAGCATCATGGCCACCGGTGAAGCGGCCATGATCGTCGAGGCGGTGCTCGTCGGGAGCAGTTGTGCGGCGACGTACACGAGGGCGAAGAACCCGCCCATGTTCAGGACGCCCAGGACCACGGCCTTCCACCACCAGGATCCCCGGGGCAGCTCGCGCCGGACGGCCAGGAGCAGCAGCCCGGCGGGCAGCGCCCTGATCGCGGCGCCGTACAGCGGGGTGCCGGCGGGGAGGTAGGCGTGGGTGACGTAGTAGTTGGTCCCCCAGGCCACCGGCGCGATCGCCGTGATCAGCACCCATCGCAAGGTAGCTTCCATGGAAGCTACCTTACCCGGAGATATCTTCCCTGGAAGCTACGATGGGGCCATGCCCGATTCCACCACCCCACTCCCCCTGGACCACGTGGCCCGCATCCAGGCCGAGTGGGCCCGCGAGCGCCCGGATCTCGACGTGCGCCCCCAGGGCGTGATCGGCCGGCTGCACCGGCTGGCTCTGCTGCTCACGGAGGAACTGTGCGTGGTGTACCGCCGGTTCGGCCTGAGCGAGGGCGAGTTCGACGTACTGGCCGCGCTGCGCCGGGCCGGGGAGCCGTTCGAGCGGGCCCCCGGCGAACTGGCCACGCACACCATGGTGACCACCGGCGCGATGACCAAGCGCATCGACCGCCTGGAGCGCGCCGGCCTGGTCACCCGCCGCCGCGCGGCGGACGACGGCCGCGCCCGTGTCGTCGCCCTCACCCCCGCGGGGCGCGACCTGATCGACCGGGCCTTCGCCGAGCACATGCGCAACGAACGCCGCCTCCTCGACACATTGACCGGGGACGAGGCGGCGGCACTGGAGCCACTGCTGACGGCGTGGCTGGGGCGGGTGGAGCCGCCACAGGGCGGATGAACACGGACCGGGGTCGGGCCGGCCCTCGGAGCCGGAAAACCGGGCCGAGCACAACCGGGAGAAGACCGGCGCAGATCACCATGAAAGCGGTGACGCCCCGGATCCCCGGTGCACGAAATTCCCACAGAATAGGCACCGTCGGCAATTTGCCAGAATTCCGGTCGGGCAACCGGGAAGAAACGAGCGGCACCTTGTGCTCTCAGTCAACCCGATTGCCACCACCGCCATGACGGGTACCGGAGCCCCGATCGCCACCGAACAGAGGGTGAATTCACCGAAGAAAGACTGATGCCCTGAATGAGCATCGACATTCGGCAGTCGATTGCGCCGCTTCCGCCGAACCGCGGCGCGCCTCCGGGGCGAATCCCACGATCACGCCCTGCCGGGGGCGCGACAGGGGCCGCCCATCCCCCGACCGCCCACGCCCCGGCCACCCTGCGCCGAGGGCCTACCCCTGGGCGACGCGGCCCATCAGGAGCGCACCACAGCCGGGGGTGAACACCGGAATGGCACCGAGAAGCAGTGGTGCGGCACCCCGCTGCCGTATCCGAGGCGGAATCCACCGGCCCGGCGCGGAACACCCACAGCCGATCCTTCCGTACACTCTGCGAGCGAATCCCGACAACGGCCCGCCCGCCCCCGGTTCATGGAAAACAGCCGGACCAATTCACCTCGCCGGTGTCTGCACGCACCCGGCAGCACGGGTCATTCTCCGATGAGGAGAATCACAACCGGGAGCCGCCGCGCACCCGGCGATCGACGCGGGCCGCCTCCACCCCCGCAGACCCCACGAAGAGGCACCCCACCGTCCGTGGCGGACCGGTCTCCACCGGTGATCACGGCGGTACGGGCAGCCGGACCGCGGCCCGCGACACCAAGGCGCCGGCTCGTCACCCCAGGAACGGCCCCGGTCACGGAGCATCCGCTCCCCCACCCCAACTCGCGGGAGAAGAGGGACATATCACCTTCGCGGCACCCCTCCCGCCTACGGGTGGAATCATGGAGCACGCGAATGCCAAATCATGACCAAGCACTCAATAAGCCCCTGACTGCGCATAGCGTGAACCTTCGGACATCGAAGCACGGAACCGGCAGTCGATGTAACGGTCAAGATTGGTCCGATCACGCCAAGATTCAGTAACAGAATCATCTGATAACTTAAGCCGAGATCCCTAGCCGGAATGGAGGTACGAGGGGCAGGTCCGACCCTGAACCGGTCGAGGGCATCCCTCAGATCACAATGCTGCAAGTGCGCAAGCTCGAGCGTTACAAGGACGATCAGGGAAACGAGATCGTCTACGACGGAGAGATCCGTACGGAAAAGATCGATATCCGCTTCAAGGGGTCGAACAACCGACTCGTCATCAGCCCGAAAGCGGATATCCAGGACCTACTCGTCACCTTCACGGGAGACAACGGTCAGATAGACATCGAGCAGACCACGAAGAAGCGCGCAGGCCTCCGCTTCGAGCTGCGCTGCGGGCACAAGTCCCGGATCCTGATCGGCGAGAACGTGGGCTGCGCGGGCCGCACCTTCATCTCCGCCGTCGAGGGCGTGTCCGTGACGATCGGTGCCGACGTGATGTTCGCCAAGAACATCGAGGTGCGCGGCGACGACACCCACCCGATCTTCGATGTGCGCACCGAGAAGCGTGTGAACCCGTCCCAGTCGATCGTCGTGGGCGAGCACGTCTGGATCGCGAAGCACGCGGTCGTGATGGGCGGCGTCACCATCGGCAGCGGTTCGGTGATCGGCTTCCGCAGCGTCGTCACGAAGTCCATTCCCAACAACTGCACCGCCGTGGGTTCGCCCGCGCGAGTGGTACGGCGGAACATCGCCTGGGAACGCCCCGAGGTCGTCGGGCGTCAGCCCAATGAGCTGCATCCGCGCAAGGGCGAGAAGTCCACGCAGTACTGGAACCTCACCGATGACGACGGCACTTCGGAGAAGATCGTGGTCGGGCCGAAGCCGAAGGCGGGCGGGCAGCGTCGGCTGGTCCGGCTCCTGCCTGCTCCGGTGCGGCGGCTGGCCAGGAAGATGCGCTCCTCCTGAAGCACCCGCTTTCGGCAGTTCAGCGACCCACGTATATGGCCTCGGCCCCGGACGGAAGTCCGGGGCCGAGGCCATATACGTCTGATGTCATCCGTGCGTCCGGTCCGCGCCGGTGATGTGCCGGCGCGGGCGCTGGCCGCTCGACGGGCGAGCGGCCCACGCCGGAAACGCTAGAGCGCCGGGGCGCTCGACTCCAGATGGGTCACCATGCGGTTGAGCCCGGTCGGCAGATCGACCACCGGCTTCCAGCCGAGACCGGCAAGCCGCGTGCTGTCCAGACCCTGCTTCTTGGTCAGGCTGTAGGCGCGCGCGTCGGACTCGTTGGTGAAGCGGAGCTGCTGCCCACGCTCCGGGCGCACCTCGGTGAACAGCTCGGCCAGCCGCCTGATCGAGACGAGACCGTCCGGGTCCGCGACGTTGTAGGCCACCTGGTCACCGCGGAGCAGCGTGTAGAACAGCCCCGCGATGGCGTCGGCCACGTAGGTGTAGGTCCGGACGCCGGAACCGTCGCTGTTGAGCACGATGTCCTTGCCGGCCACCACGTTCGCGGCGAAGTCGGCCTGCACCCGGCCGTCGTCCAGCGCCATGCCCGGCCCGTAGACGTGGCCGAACCTGACGACGTGGCTGTCGATTCCGTACTGCGCCTGGTACGTCGCGCAGATCGTCTCCGCCGCGCGCTTCCCCTCGGCGTAGCAGGCCCGCGGGTTGAGGATGTCGAAGCCGCCGTAGCTCTGCTCGTCGATCAGCTCGGTCTCCGGGGCCTGGGCCCCGTAGACCTCCGCCGAGGACATCAGCAGGAATCCGCGGCTGGCCTTCTCCACGCAGAGGTCGAGCAGATTGAACGTGCCCAGCAGGTTCGCCTTGATCGTCAGGACCGGCTGGCTGCCGTGCAGGGCGGGCCGCGCGGCACTCGCTCCGTGGATCACGTAGTCGACGGGGCCGGGCAGCTCCAGCGGAGCCGACACGTCCTGGACGACCAGGTGGAAGTCCGGGCGGTCGAGCACGTCCGCGAGCAGCCGCCTGGCCTTCTCCTCGTTCCGCACCAGGCCGTGCACCGTGATACCGGCGCCGTGCCGGTCGTTCAGCGCGAGGAGGGTGTAGACGACGTACGACGGCAGCATGCCGCTCGCACCCGTGACCAGCACGGTGGTGCCGGACAGCTCGCCCCACGGCAGGTCGCGGTCAAGGATCTCGTCGAGGTCGTGCGCAACGACCGGGCTGGAAACGGTGGTCACGGGGTCACGTACCTACGATCTGCTGGTTCTCAAGGATCTCGAAGAACGTCCGGCAGAGGTAGAAGTCCTCGGCCGTCGTGATCTTGATGTTCGAGCGGGGGCCGACCACACGGTAGATCTTGCGGCCGTACTTGTGCATGAGGGAGCACGAGTCGATCGTGTCGTGCTCGTCCTCGGCGACCGCTCGGTCGTACAGCGAGAGGATCTCGCCGAGCCGGAAGCTCTGCGGTGCCTGCGCGGCGTAGATGTGATCGCGCGGGATCACGTCGTCGATGTGCTCGTGCTCACTCGACACCACGGTCTCGTTGAACTTGGTGCAGGTGATGGCCGAGCCGTGCTCCCGCACCGTCTCGATGTTGGCGCTGATCAGCTTCGCGTCGATCAGCGGCCGCACGCCGTCGTGGATCAGCACGACGGTGTCGTCGGGGCACTCGGCGGCAACCGTCGAGAGGGCCTTGTGCCGCGACTCCTGGCCGGTCTTGCCGCCGTCGATGATCCACTTGACCTTCTGGATCTCGTACCGCTTCAGCAGCTTCTCCATGTATTCGCGGTACTCGGCGAGTATCGCGATGGCGATGCTGTCTATCTCGGGGTGAGACTCGAAGTGCTCAAGGGTGTGGATGATGATCGGCTTGCCGTTGACCTCCAGAAACTGCTTCGGGAGGGCACGGGAGTTCATTCGCGAACCGATACCGCCGGCAAAAAGCAAAGCAACGTTCATTGTGTCTATTCCTCCGACTGGTCGCTGAGCGGCTGGTCAGCCACCGTCGTGTCGTCCGGTACGGGGTCGAGCCAGCGGTGCTGGCCGCCCTTGTCCCTGCCACCGTGATCGCCGACCACCAGCCAGTCGATCACGCGGTCCGCCGAGTTGGTGTCGACGTAGTCGAAGTTCTCCCGCCGGAACTCCTCGACCTTCGAAAGATCGAAGTCCTCGTCCTGCAGGGCCTTGAGCAGATCATCGAAGGTCACGCAGATCGTGCCGGGGGCGACGGAGTCGTAGTCCCGGTGGAATCCGCGGATCACCGAATACGTGTCCTTGTCGTACGCGTAGAACAGGATCGGCTTGTCGAGCAGCGTGTACTCGTAGATGACCGACGAGTAGTCCGTGACGAGCACGTCGGTCACGTGCAGCAAGTCGTTCGTGTCGGGGAACGACGCGAAGTTCACCAGCCGGTCCGTGTACTCGTCCGGGATCGGCGGGGCTTCCGTGATGAAGTGGTGCATCCGGAAGAGGACGACGTACTTGTCGCCGCAGACCTCGTAGAGCTTCTCCCAGTCGATGCGGTCGTAGTCGTAGTGCGCGTCGCCGATGCTCTTCCCTCGGAAGGTCGGCGCGAACAGCACGATCTTCTTGCCGCGAAGCTGCGGGTACGACTCGAAGAAGTCGTCCTTGACCTTCTGGGAATGCTCTTCGTCGAGGAACGTGTCGATGCGCGGCAGACCGGTCGGCACGACCGCCGACTCCTCGATACCGAACGCCTCGGCGTACACCGGCACCAGGTGCTTGGACCCGGTGATCACGTAGGTGTACTTGCGGTGGGCGTTGGACAGCTTCGGCGAACCGTACTTCCCGAACCGGCTGTAGCCGACGGCCTTGAAGCCACTTCCGGCGTGCCAGAGCTGGATGATCTTGGTGTCCGGCGAAATGCTCAGATTTCCGAGAAGCCCGAAGTAGTCGTCCATCAGCACGGTGTCCGACGTCGCCAGGCGATAGATGAGGCGGAGCGTGCTCCACTTGTTCGCCGTGGCCGGTATTCGGAACGAGTGGCTGAACTCGTACTTCTTGTCGAGGCCGCGCTCGATCATCCGGTCGTGGACACGGGCCAGGTTTCCGCCGAGGCCGGTGCGCATTTCGGAGGCGAACAGGATCCGGTTGCCACGCGGCGGATTCAGGCGGCGCGCGGTCCAGTAGAAACGCTGAGCGATCTTGCGGCGCCGGGCACGCGGAAATACCTTGAGCCCTATTCGCTTGCCGATCGGCTTCTTCTTCGCCGGCTTCTTGCCCGGCCCCGCGCTGCGGAACAGCTGGTACGTCCGCATAAGGAAGTCGGGGCTGTCCAGGTCATCCGAGATCCCGAACGCGATGACGTACACGGAGCGGTTGCGGTCGTAGAGGAAGGTACGGGAGCAGACGTCGAGCTCGTCCGTGGCCGTGAGGTCGAAGTCGGCGGCCGACAGGCGCTCTTCACCGATCACCGGGACGATCCGCCAGGTGCCGTTGGGCACCTGGCGCCGGTTCTCGAAGTTGGTGACGTTGATCTCCAGGCGATGCTGTTCGGCGTCGATCTGCCGGGAGTTCACCGGGAATTCGCGCTCGTTGTCAACAATCACGAAACGGAGAGCACTAGGATCTCCACTGAAGTCCGAAACCGTCACATCGAGCGTGAGGTGCACACGCTCCCAGGAAATCGCCGCTATTGAGCAGCCCGCCATCGTGATCCTTCCGTTCATGAACCGTCGTACCTTCTACGGAGGCATGCGCGACGGCTACGGAGCCTGTCGGCGTCAGATGTGACGGTCGCCGGAGCATAGCTTACCGACTCTCGCCACCTCAAAGACGAGACGGCGGCCACAACCCCACAACAGCGGCCGAACCCACCCGTCCCAGCCCTTCCCACACACCCCTCTCAAGTGCGCCGCCACCCCTCACCATCCGGCGGGCGGACGCCACGGACTACACCGACCGATGGCCACGGCAACGGTCTGATCGCAGCTATAAACACGGATAAACCCCCATTACCTTACTGCGGACAACAGCCACCCCCGCCCGGACAACTCCGCCCGCGATTCCGCACCGTAGTGAGACGCATACTCTTCGCTGTGCGCATTCGCCCCGCACCCGGCTCCGAGGTCAGCGGGAAGCCATACGGGCCGGCCGGCATGCGCGGGATCCGAGGGAGCGCGTCCGTCCGGACGCCGCCGCCCGGCCCACGGCTGCCGGGCCGGGTCCCGGGCTCTTCGGCAATCCGCGTCGCACCAGCGCAAAGGCGCCTCGCGCGCCCACTCGCCCGGCTCTCCGGAACGGACCCCGCCCGCCTTCGGAGCGGCACCCCGAGTGACGGTATGCGCACCTTCCTCGCACAGAACGTCCTCATGGACGGAGTGCTCGGCCCACATGAACTCCGCCACACGGGCGGCGTGGTGGAGTTCACACATCGCGGCGGGCGCCGGGGCCGGGAAGCCAGGCGCGGGAAGCAGACCACCGGCCCGGCGGCGGGGCCGGGGAGCCGAGTACGGGAAGCAGACCACCGGCCCCGGCGCGGGGCCGCCCGATCCCGCACCGGGAACGCCTGCGGCCGCTCCCCCGCACCGCCCGATCCCGCGCAGGGAGTCCTGGGATCGCTCAGGTCCTGCCGGTGGCAACGGCACCACGCCTCCGCCCGGCACCGGCCGTACCCCTTTGTCAGCGGCGGCTGCTTCCATGCCGTCATGAGCACCGTGCGCGACACCACCGCCCTCCTCCCCGACCCCGACGAACTCCGCGTCCATCTGCGCGCGCTGGCCGTTCTGGACGCCGCGATGGGGGACGATCCGAGTTTCTGCCGCTACGCCTTCGACGCGACCTGGGGTCCCGGCGAGGAGGCAGCCCTGATGGACAACGGCTCGGGGGACGACTTCTCCGTCGTCTTCACCCCGGCCGGCGTTCTCGTACGCGGCTTCGACCACGAGTCGGAGATGAGCCCGTACCGCATGGACGACCCGCAGGTCTGGCCCGGTGTCGTCGACGAGGTGCCCGCTGCGCTGAGACCGCTCCTGGACGAACCGGCCTTCCGCGACGATGACATCGACATCCCCCGTGTCACCGCCTGCCTCTGGCGGGAGACCGGCGACACGGCCTGGCACACGGGCTCGGCCCTCGCCTTCCCGCCCGGCAACGAGAACCCGGACGGCTCCGGCTTCCTCTTCCACCTCCTCACCGAGCGCTCCCCCGAGGCTGTCCGGGACCACTTCGAGGACTACTACGAGCGCTCCGTCCCCCTCGAAGCCGTCCGCCACCTCCTCGCGGGGCATCCCCTGACTCCCGCGATCGCCGCGGCCCTCAATCCGGGCGCTCTCTAGGACGACGCCCCGCTCACACCGCGTCCGTCCACCAACTGCCGGGCAGCGGAGCATGCGGCCCGTGTCCCACGAGTGACCTCTGTTCCCGGTACCGGTCCCGGCCCCGTCAGTCCTACGCACCTTCCCACCCGCGTGTTCACAAGGGAACAAAGTTGCATGCGATGCATGACGCGCATGCCTTCGCCCCTCTGTTCGGAGAGCTGGTGGGGTTGTGCACTGGGTCATACGCCAACGCCGCGGGCCCGGCGAAGCCCCGCGGCGGGACCACAGCCCGTTCGCACCGTCCTGGAGCCGGTGGGCGCCGAGTGGGCGACGGCTTCGCTCAAGGACTGCCTCTACCGCACCTGATCTGCGTCCTGTCCGCGTCCCTGCAGGGGAGGCCTCATGCCCTGTGGGCCTGAGGCCGTATTACCGCCGTGAGGAGAACACGTGGCCCCGATGACGGAGAGGTCACCTTCCGTATCCCCCATGTCTCCCGGTTCCCTCATCGGCTTGTCCGACCTGGAGCGGGCGGAACGGCCGCTGGAGGTCCTCATCGATGCCGCCACCCGTGAACGCGTGCAGGTGTGCCGCGAGTTCCTGGTCCGCTGCCTGCGGGACCGGCGCCCGGTCTATGGAGCAACCACGGGGTTCGGTCCACTGGTGGGGTTCCCCGGGCGCGACAGCGCCGCAGAACAGTGCGACAACGCGCTCAATCATCTGATCGCGGGACAGGGGCCGGACCTGGAACCGGCCGTTGTGCGGGCGGCGATGCTCGTCCGGCTGCGGTCCCTGTGCCAGGGCAGATCCGGGGTGTCGCCGGCTGTCGTGGACGCTCTCGCCGATGCTCTGCGCACGGACTTCGCCCCGGCCGTGCCCCGATGGGGGTCCCTGGGCGCCAGTGGGGATCTGATCCCGCTGGCCTATGTGGCGCGCGCACTTCAGGGACATGGACATGCCTACGCCGGCGGGGAGCGCCTTATCGCCGCGCACGCTCTGGCCCGGTCGGGGCTGGCGCCGGTCGAACTGGACGGGCGTGACGCCCTGGCGCTGGTCAACGGCACCTCGCTGACAGCTGCCGCGTGCGGGCTTGCCGTCCGGGCACTGGAGCGCTCGCACCGGTGTGCGATGCTGCTGGTGGCCCTGCTCGTAGATGTCCTGGGCAGCGCCCCGGCGTTCCTCGATGCCAGCCTGCTGGGCGCCTTGGGACACCACAGGACGGAAGCCGTGGGTCATACCCTTCGTCAGCTCCTCGAAGGCACGGTCCCCTCGGGCAGCCGGGGACTCCAGGAGCCGTACAGCATCCGCTGCACCCCACAGCTCATCGGGGCTGTCGCCTCAACGCTGGACCACTGCGCCACGATCACACGGGACGACATCAACGGAATCACTGACAACCCGCTGTTCTTTCCCGAACAGGACCTGGTGGCCCACGGCGGGAACTTCTTCGGCCAGCCCACGGCGTTCTGCGCGGACACCCTCACCCTCGCCGCGGTACAGCTGGGCAACCTGGCCGAGCGGGAACTCGACCTGCTGCTCGACCCTCAGCGCACGGCGGTCTGCCACCGATGCTCGCGCGGGAGCCAGGTCGACAACACGCCCTGCAGGGCGTGCAGTTGGCTGCCACTGCCGTGATCGCGGCCATGCGGCGCAGCGCGACGCCGGCTTCCGTCCAGAGTCTGCCCACGAACCTGCACAACCAGGACGTGATCCCCTTCGGAACCCAGGCTGCGTTGAACACGCTCGACATCACCAGCATGCTGCGCTTGCTGCACGGGTCCCTGGCCGTTGCGCTGAGCCAGTCGGTGCACGTCGGGGCACGGCGGCCCACTGCCCCGCTCCTGGCGGATGTGCTGGCCCGGATCCACAAGGAGATTCCCTGCGTTGACCCCGACCGCCCGCTGGACGATGACGTGCGCCGCGCCGGCGTCCTGCTCGACGAGATCTGCACCACCCTTCCCACCGAAAAGGGGGCCTTCGCATGGAACACCCGACCGCTTGTGACCCGCACGGCGCCGGCACAGACCTCGGGCGGCTCGGCGCTGGCGGGCCCCAACGGCCGGTCCTGCCGCTGCCCGAGGAGGAGGCGGGCCCCTGCCGCCCCGGCACCCGTACTGCGTGCGACCGTCCACAGCCCTGCATCACGGTCGGCCCCCTCAGGCTCCCCATCGCCGATGGTCCGCCCTTCGCCCGCAGGCGCGTAACCGGCCCCTCTTCCCCGTAGGTGAAAGCAGTCCCCCCCGACCGAGTCGATGAACGACTGAGCGGGCGCTGCGCCGCCCTCAAGGGATCTGGGCGTATCGCCAAGTGCAGGCAGCGTAGACGCATTCCATACAACGGGACCGCCATCCGGCGTACCGAAAAGAAATGAGGCGCACGCATGGCAACACTGGTCACCGGCGCATCCGGCACCCTGGGGCGTGCGGTCAGCCGCAGCCTGACCAAGCTCGACGAGCCGCTGGTGTTGGGAACCCGCACCCCCAAGCGCCTGCCTCCGGCCCTTTCCCGTCATGCGCAGGCTCGGTACCTTGATTACGACGATCGCGGCTCTTTCAAAGCGGCCCTTGCGGGCGTCACCACGGTCTTCGTGATATTGATCAGAAACTCATTGGGTTCACTCGTCGAGGACGTATCGGACGTGCGGGGCTTTGAAGTAGCCGGTGACGATGTGGGGCTGGCGCTGTCG
>NZ_JBVHOQ010000047.1:53672-60879 GCF_055568375.1 Streptomyces sp. NPDC026062 | reverse complement strand
CTCGCCCCGACACGCACCTCACACTTCGCAGCACTCCGCCCCACCGGATAAATCCGGTGGGGCGGAGTGAAAAGGGGCATTGGCCAACAGTGTCCGCGTGACGCGGACCGGCCCCTTCGCAGCGTTCGGGCTCCGCCGGGGCCCTGGGACGGGTTCCGTGGAGGTTCTGGAAGTCCCGTCCGCCCGGCTGCGCCCGGCCCGCCCCTCGGGCGGACGGCGCTGCCGGGCGGACCCTTTCGAACCCTTTCGAACCCGCTTAGTACACCGGCTTCTCGGGCTCGATCGTGTTGACCCAGCCGATCACGCCGCCGCCCACGTGCACCGCGTCGGCGAAGCCCGCCGACTTGAGGACCGCGAGGACCTCGGCGCTGCGGACACCGGTCTTGCAGTGCAGCACGATGCGCTTGTCCTGCGGGAGGTCCTGGAGGGCGTTGCCCATCAGGAACTCGTTCTTCGGGATCAGCTTCGCACCGGGGATCGAGACGATCTCGTACTCGTTCGGCTCGCGGACGTCGATGATCTCGATCTTCTCGTCCCCGTCGATCCACTCCTTGAGCTGCTTGGGAGTGATCGTGGAGCCGAGAGCCGCCTCCTGGGCCTCCTCGGACACGACGCCGCAGAAGGCCTCGTAGTCGATGAGCTCGGTGACGGTCGGGTTCTCACCGCAGACCGCGCAGTCGGGGTCCTTGCGGACCTTGACCTGGCGGTACTGCATCTCCAGCGCGTCGTAGATCATCAGCCGGCCGACGAGCGGGTCGCCGATACCGGCGAGCAGCTTGATGGCCTCGTTGACCTGGATGGAGCCGATGGACGCGCAGAGCACGCCCAGGACACCGCCCTCGGCGCAGGACGGAACCATGCCGGGCGGCGGCGGCTCCGGGTAGAGGCAGCGGTAGCAGGGACCGTGCTCGGACCAGAAGACGGACGCCTGGCCGTCGAAACGGTAGATGGAGCCCCAGACGTACGGCTTGTTCAGGAGCACCGCGGCGTCGTTGACGAGATAGCGGGTGGCGAAGTTGTCCGTGCCGTCCACGATCAGGTCGTACTGGGCGAAGATCTCCATCACGTTGTCGGCTTCGAGCCGCTCCTCGTGAAGGATCACGTCCACCAGGGGGTTGATCCCCTGCACGCTCTCCTTGGCCGACAGGGCCTTGGACTTGCCGATGTCGGCCTGGCTGTGGATGATCTGCCGCTGCAGGTTCGACTCGTCGACCTCGTCGAACTCCACGATGCCGAGCGTTCCGACACCGGCGGCGGCCAGGTACATCAGCGCGGGTGAGCCGAGACCGCCGGCGCCCACACAGAGCACCTTCGCGTTCTTCAGCCGCTTCTGCCCGTCCATCCCCACATCCGGGATGATCAGGTGGCGGGAGTACCTGCGGACCTCGTCGACGGTGAGCTCAGCAGCTGGCTCGACCAGGGGGGGCAGCGACACAGGAACCTCAACAATGCAGGTGGTCGGTTTCTACGTACTTCGACTACGTACGGTTGTTCTTGCCGTAACACTGCCACGCCCCCTCTCATTCCGAGATACCAGGTCCGATCCGCGAGACAATTTCGTCCCAGTACCCGGGCAGAGTCGCAAATGGGTCACTTTGTCCGTGCCCGTTTCCGGGATCCGACACTCCGCTGCGGTCCGTGAAGAAGATCGTCCCGGCGCCCTGCCAGCGCGCGACGCGCATCGCCTCCTCCAGGTGGGTGCGCGGGACACCATGGACGAAGTGGACGAAACGGTCGGGCGGATAGGCGGCGGTCCACTCCGCCACCTGCGACCAGCGGTAGTCGGTCCACGCGCCTCGGAAGGTGACGAGCTGGTCGGCGGTCTCCGCGTAGCCCGGATACGGATGGGTGTCGTGCCCCAGCACGAGGTGTCCGCCGCCGTGCCGACCGCTGCCGCTGTCGCTGTCCGTCAGGAGGGCGGACAGCGTGCCGGTGAGACGGCGAACGGCCGGGAGGTCCGGGCGCCCGGCCGGGCAGCGGTTCAGGTAGAACCCGTCGACGCGGTACCAGTCCAGGTAGGACCGCGCGTCGGCGATCAGTTCACCGAAGGGCCGGCTGCCGTGGGCCAGGTCGAGCCTGCCGAGCAGCCGTCCGGCGGAGGCCCGCACCGAGTCGAGCGGTTCCGCGCCGTGCACGGCGCGTTCGCGGGCGTTGCGCAGCCGGCCCGCGGCGTCCAGGCAGTGCGGGTCGGGGCGGCTGCCGGGGCCGTTGTCGATGTCGAGGACGGCCCAGTGCAACGGTGTTCCGGGGCGGGCGAGTTCGGCCCATTCGACGGGTGCGAGCAAGGGGTGCGCGTACCCCGGGACGCCGAAGCCGAGCTGTTCGGCGCCGCTGGTGCGGCGGGCGGTGCCGGTACTCGTCAGATACGGCACGCCGCCTCCATCCAGATATCGGCGAGGGACTCCTCCAGATTGATCCGGGGGCGCCAGCCGAGCCGGTCCCTGGCGGTGCGCACGTCGGCCTGCTGCCAGGCTCCGCAGCCGTCCGGATAGGGGGACGGGGTGACCGCGAGGTGTTCCATGACCGATTCGGCGGAGGTGCGCGGGGCGCCGATCGGCAGGCGGGCGGGGGGCGTGTCCAGCTCATGGAGTGCGCCCGCGTATCCGGCGACCTTGGCAAGGACGGCCGCCGCATCGCGCAGGCGCACGGCCCTCCCGGTGCCGATGTTGACGACCCCCTGTGCGGCGGAGAGCGAGGCCGCGTGCACGGCGCGTGCGACGTCGCGCACGTCGACGAAGTCGCGCTGTACCCCGAGGCCGCTGAGCTTCAGCTCGCCGTCGCCCGACTGCATGGCGCGCCGCATCGCCTCGGCGAGCCGGCCGAGCGGGGAGCCGGCCGGTGTGCCGGGACCGACCGGCGAGAAGACCCGGAGCACGACCGCGTCGAGGCCGGAGCCGAGGACGAGTTCGGTGGCGGCGAGCTTGCTGACGCCGTACGGGCCGCCGGGGCGCGGGATGGCGTCCTCGGCCGTGGACGAGCCGGGCTGCGAGGGCCCGTACTCCGAGGCGCAGCCGACCTGGACCAGCCTGGCGGTGCAGCTGCTGCGCCGCATCGCCTCGCAGACGGTGGCGACGGCGACGGTGTTGTGACGGGTCAGGTCGCGTGCCCCGCCCCGGGTGGCGCCGGCGCAGTTGACGACGACTCCGGGGTGGACGGCGTCCAGGAAGCGGGTGAGCGCCCCGGGGCTGCCGCCGGCGAGGTCGAACCGTACGTCGGCGTCGTCGCCGCGGCCGAGCGCCGTGAGATGGACGGCGGGGTCGGCGAGCAGCCGGTCGGCCACGAAGCGGCCGAGAAATCCATTGGCTCCGAGCAGCAGCACCCTCATCGCGCGTCCCCTCGGTGCCGACGGTCGGCTGCCGGTGCGAGGTATTGGGGGGTCATGTCCGGTGTCTCCTTGGGGCAGTTGTGCGCGGTAGGGGAAGAGGCCCGCGGCGTCGGCTCCGCGGGGTTCTGGTGTGTGGGGTTCTGGTGTGCGGGGGTTCTGGTGTGCGGGGGTTCTGGTGTGCGGGGTCAGGCGGCGGTGTGGGCGGATGCCCGGGAGAGGGTGACGGTGGCAGTGGTCAGCAGGCCGAGCGCGGCCGCCCCGCAGGCGACGGCCGGCACGGCCCCGGCGCCCGCCGCCGCGACGAGCGCGTCGACGGGACGGGCGAGAACGTCGAGGCCGGGCAGCCGGCCGGCCAGTACGAGCGCGGGTGCGGCGGCCTCGACGGCACAGGCGGCGGCGAGGCCGGTGACAGCCGGTTCGGGGAAGCCGTGCACGGTGAGGAGGCGGGCCAGCAGAAGCAGCACGCCCAGTGCCGCGGCCCCGACCGGGAAGCCGCCCGGGCCGGTCCCGAGCCCGGCCAGGTACAACAGCCCGCAGAGGACACAGAGGAAGCAGGCGACGGCGGCTAAGAGCAGGGGGCGCGCACCTGCGGCGAACTCCTCCAGCGCATGGCTGCCGGTGAGTTTGCGGTACGCGTGTACGGAGTAGAGGTGGACGCACCAGGCTGCGGGAGCGACCGCCACGGCGAGGCCGAGCAGCGGCGCCGGGGTGATGTCCCAGGGACCTTCGGGGCCGCCGCTGAGAACCTGGTGGAGCAGAGCGTCACCGTACACGACATAGCCGAGCAGCCAGCAGCCGAACAGGCCGAAGGCGCCCGACGAAGGGCCGTCGGCACGGAGCGGGCCGGTACGCAGGGCGCGTACGAGCCCGATGAGCGCGAGGAGACCGCCGCCCATGGAGATGGTGAGCCGCCCTCCGCTGTCGAGCACCCCTTCGGTGAGCCGCAGTGCGATGAAGACCGCGAGGCAGGCGGCGCCCGGCAGCAGGGCCCGCAGTGACCACGCGGCGCGCGTCTCGATGTCGCGCGCCGGGGCGAAGGACGCGCCCAAGGGCTGCCCCACGACAGCGGGGACCCGTGCGAACAGCTCCTCGGCGAGCGAGAACACATCGCGATGGCGGTAGCGGGCGGCGGTGCGGTCGGTGACGCCGTGGGCCTCCAGCCCGGCGGCGATCTCCAGCGGGTCGACAGCCCGCTCGCAGAGTTCACGGTGCCGGTGGATCAGGGAGGTCACGGGATCGGCGGGCCCGCGCCGCCCGGTGGCCGGCCTGCGCGCCGGAGCGGCGTGGGCGACCTCGGGAGCCCGGGAGGTGGGGCGCCGTGCGGGGTTGCCCGGGGGCGTCCGGTCGACGGGGGGCACCTCGTCGGCGGGGGGCACTTCGCCGGCCGGGGCGGGGGGCGCGGCGGGAGCCTCGTCGGCGGGGGCGGGGTGCGCGTCGTCAACGGTTTCGGCGCGCGCGGGCGTGGAACTCGGCGCGGGCGACGCGGGCGTGACACTCGACGGAGGCGACGCGGGCGCGGCGCTCGACAGGGCAGCGGGCACCGGCGTGGCGTCGGGCTCCGGACGATGCCCGCTCCCGGGGGCGTCCGCCCGTGCGCGCCGGTCCCCGTCGCTCCTGGTCATCGGCGTGCCGAGCGCCTCGGGCACTTCGGTCGGGCGGCCCATCGTCGTTCCTCCGTGCTCGTCACCCTGGGCAGCGACGGCACCCGGTGCACCGGTCGGTCCCGGTCGGTTCGTGCGGCCCGGCGCGGCCGCCTCCTGGTCACGCATCGCCGTCCCCCGCGCCGCACGCTCCCGCGCGAACGCCCTGCCCGGCCCAGCTGGGCGTACGCCCGGCCGGATCCGGGCCGGGGGCGGGGGCGGGGGCGGGGCCGGGGCCGTCCCCCAGCTCCGGCCACAGACCGAGGACATGCGCCTCCGGCGGGGTGGCGAAGGGGCGCGGGCCGCCGTCGGTGGCCGGAGCCGCCTCCGCGCGCACCGGCGCTTGCGCGATCAGCTCCAGGTAAATGGAGCGAAATGCCGCAAGGTTCTGTTCGACGGTGAAGAGTTCGAGCGCGCGGGCTCGCGCCGCCGCGCCCAGACGGGCCCTGCGTTCCGGGTCTCGCAACAGCGCCAGGCAGGCGTCCGCGAGCGCCTGCGGGTTGCGCGGAGGCACCACGATTCCCGTACCGCCGATGACCTCGCCGACCGCGCCGACGTCCGTGGACACCGTCGCCCGGCCGCAGAACATCGCCTCGACCAGACTGATCGGAAAGCCCTCGACCACGCTGGAGAGCACCACGACTCCGCCCGCCGCGTACGCCTGGACGAGACCGGGCACCTCGGCCCCGCCGATCTCCTCGAAGGAGACCGGGCTTTCACCGACCGCGTGCGCGCCCACGGCCTCGTCGGGGAACAACTGGGCGGCGAGCGAACGGCAGTGGGCCAGATAGCCGGCACCCTCCGGCCCCTGGGCCGCCGCGCCGATGATGCGCAGCCGGGCGTCGGGCTCGCCCCTGCGGACCTCGGCAAAGGCGTGCAGCAGGCCGGTCAGGTCCTTGGCCGGCTCGATCCGGCCGACCCAGACCAGCGTGTCCGGGCCGCCGTCACCCTCGCTCTCGCCGAGCGCCGCGAAGCGTCCGGCCTCCATGCCGGGGTAGACCGTGCGCACCTTCGCGGGTGCGGCGCCGCAGCGCTCCTGCCAGCGGCGGGCGTGGGTGTTGCCGGGGGTGATGAGTGCGGCCTGCCGGTACACCTCGGCGGCGAGCCGCCCGTGGAAGTGCGCAAGCAGCGCGCGTACCGGTGCGCTCACCGGCGCACCGGCGCCCGCGAGGTAGTGGGCGCGCACCCGCACGGCGTGCTCGGTGACGAGCAGCGGCACCCCGAGGAAGCGCTTGGCAAGCAGTCCGGGCAGCGCGGCGGCCCCGCCCGACGTGGCATGGCAGAGGTCGACGGCGCCGAGGCCCTCCTCGTCGTACCAGTCGAGGGAGAGCGGGCGCAGCGCCCGGTCGAGTTCCGCGGTGAAGGCGAGGAGATCGGGGACGGTGGCGGCCTGGACGGTGCGTCCGGTGCCGTGGGCGCGGCAGGCGGTCTCAAGGATCCGCACCGCGGTCTCGGAGCGGAGAGCGGCGGGAAGTCCACCGTGCTCACGGGCCAGTTCGGCGAGTCCGTAGAGACCGTCCGTGAACTGCGCGTCCCCGAACCGCGCGTCCCCGAACCGCGCGTCCCCGAACCGCGCGTCCGGACCGGCCGACGCCGCACCGGCCGGAGCCACGTCGGCGCTCCCGTCCCGACCGGCCGCACCGCCGCCGCCCTCCCGCTCCGCGCCCACTCCGCCCGGCCCGCCCGCCACGCACACCGCGTCCGCGAGTGCCGTGAAGTGGGTGACGAATCGCCGCTGTTCGCGCCGCCCGTACGCGCGTGCGCCCCCGCCGGTCAGCAGCCGCGAGAGCGGCCCTCGGGGGGCGTGGAGGCCGAGGGTGTCCTCGTCGGCGGTCCACAGGGGCGCTGTCCGCACCCGGCGGACCTGGAACGGGAGCTGGACCCAGCCCTGCGCCTCCTGCTCGGCGCTCCGGCTGAGCGCGAAGAGATCGAACTCGTGCTGCGCGAGCCCGCGCACCAGACGGTCGCACCAGAGTCTGGACTCACCGGACGCATACGGATAGCCACCTTCGGTGAGCAGTCCGATCCGCACGAGCACACCCCCGATCTCCCTGTGGGCGGCCACCGTTGAATCGGCGACCAGCAGCGGGACGACCGTAAGCGGATACGCCGGTGGTGGGGGGGGGGGGGGGGGGGGGGCCCCCCCCCCGGGGGGGGCCGCCCCGGGGGCGGCGCGGGGGGAGAGGGGGTGGGGGGGGGGGGTGGTGGGGGTGGGTGGGGGGGCGGGGGGGGGGCGGGGGCG
>NZ_JBVHOQ010000047.1:7514-53662 GCF_055568375.1 Streptomyces sp. NPDC026062 | reverse complement strand
CCGCCGAGCGGGGGGGGGCCGAACATCTGTATCCGCCCCCCCCTCCGCTGCCGCCCGGTGGGGTTCCGGGCGGGGGGGGGGTGTTCGTGTCGCCCCCCCCACCACCGAAAGGGGTGAACCGTCGTAACTTTCCCGCCGCAGTAGCGTTCTGTCGCGCTATAGAAGCGGTGTGTTACGCGGGGTCAGGCTGCGGCCAGCTCCTTGCGGGCCGCGCGGCGTACGGCCGCGAGCGCCGGGTCGAGGGCCGGCACGGCCGCCAGCAGCTGCCGGGTGTACGGGTCGCGGGGGTCCGTGTACACCTGCGCCACGGGGCCCTCCTCGACGATCCGGCCGTGCCGCATCACCACGACCCGGTCGCTGACCTGCCGTACGACAGCGAGATCGTGGGCGATGAAGACCAGGGCGAGCCCCAGCTCCTGCTGGAGTTCCGCCAGCAGCGCGGTCACCTGGGCCTGGGTCGTCACGTCGAGGGCGGAGACCGCCTCGTCGCAGACGATGAGCTCGGGTTCCGCGGCCAGGGCCCTGGCGATCCCGACGCGCTGGCGCTGTCCGCCGCTGAACTCGTGCGGATAGCGGTCGTACTGCTGCGGGTCGAGTCCGACGCGCTCCAGCAGATCCCGTACGCGCGCCCTGATCACGCCTTCGTCGCGCTCCCCGCGCGCCCGCAGCGGGTCGGCGACCGCCTCTCCGACGGATCGGCGCGGGTTGAGCGAGGAGACCGGGTCCTGGAAGACCATCTGCACCCGGTCCGCCCGGGTGAGCCGCCCGGAGGTGGGCTCCAGCAGACCGACGAGCATCCGCCCGAGGGTGGTCTTGCCGCTGCCGCTCTCGCCGACGACGCCGAGCGTCTCGCCCCGGCGGACGGTGAGGGACACTCCGTCGACCGCGGCGGGGCCGGACTTCCGCCGGCCGAACACCTGCCGCAGGTCCTCGGCCTCGACCAGCACTTCTCCCCCGGTGGCCGCCTTCCGGCCGCCGGCTCCGCCTTCCCCGGGGGTGATGCGCGGCACCGCCGACAGCAGTGCCTTCGTGTACGGCTCACGCGGCGCGCCGAGGACCTCGGCCACCGGACCGCGCTCCACGGCGGTCCCCGACCGCATGACCAGGACCTCGTCCACCGATTCCGCCGCCACACCCACGTCATGGGTGACCAGGAGCAGTCCCATGCCCGTCTCGCGGCGCAGGTCGTGCAGCAGGTCGAGGATCTGGGCCTGGACGGTGACGTCCAGCGCGGTCGTCGGCTCGTCGGCGATCAGCAGCTGGGGCTCGCAGGCCAGCGCCATCGCGATGAGCGCCCGCTGGCGCATCCCGCCGGAGAACTCGTGCGGCCGGGACCGGGAGCGGCGTACCGCGTCGGGAATCCCGACCCGGTCGAGCACCTCGACCGCCCTGGCCCGCGCGGCCCGCCGGGAGACGCGGTGGTGGACCCGGTACACCTGGGCGATCTGGTCGCCGACGGCGTAGTACGGGTCGAGCGAGGAGAGCGGGTCCTGGAAGACCATCGCGGCCTTCGCCCCCCGCAGCCCCCGCAGTTCGGCGGCCCCGGCGGCCTGGACGTCCACGCCCGCGACCCGGATGGAGCCGCCGACCTTCGCGCCGGTCCCCCGGTGCAGCCCGAGCAGTGCGTACGCCGACGCGCTCTTGCCGGAGCCGGACTCGCCGACGACGCCGAGCGCGCCGCCCGCCTCCAGCGAGAACGACAGTCCGCGCACCGCGTGCACGTCGCCGAACGAGATCGAGAGATCGGTGACCTCGACCAGACTCATGAGAGCACCACCCGTCGGTCGGCCATCGCCTGGAGGACGTCCGCGACGGCATTGGCAAGGACGACGAAGAATCCGGTGACGAGCACCAGCCCGACGACGACCGGGAGGTCCACCTGCTTGACGGCCTCGACGAGTTCGCGGCCGACCCCGGGGATCCCGAAGAGGGACTCGGTGAGCACCGCACCGCCGAACATGGAGCCGACGTCGAGCGCGCCGAGTGCGATCACCGGGGCCAGCGCGCCGCGCAGGGCGTGCCGTCCGACGATCGTCCGCTCACCGACCCCGTACGCCCTGAAGGTGCGGACATGGTCCTCGGCCAGCGTCTCCAGCATCGAGGCCCGGGTCATCCGGGCGTACGGCGCGGCGGAGATGAGCGCGAGCGAGATCCAGGGCAACAGCAGGTTCCAGGCCCACTGCTCCGGGTCTTCGGTGAAGGGGACGTAGTCGGGGAACGGCAGGATCTGCAGCGCCGTGACACAGATGATGATCAGCAGCAGCCCGATCACGAAGACGGGCGTGGCCATGCCGGCCAGGGTGATCCCGGTGAGGATGCGCTCGGTGACACGGCCGCGCCGCCACACCGAGAGCACCCCGGTGCCGACCCCGAGGACCATCCACAGCACGAAGGCGCCGACGGCGAGCGAGGCGGTGGCGGGCAGCTTGGCGAGGATCAGCTGGGTGACCTGCTGACCGCTCTGGTACGAGAGTCCCAGGCACGGGGCCTGGCAGTGCACCACACCGGTTCCGGTGGAGTAGTCGCGGCCGGCCACCAGGCTCTGGAGGAAGTGCGCGTACTGCACGTACACCGGGTCGCCGAGGCGCAGTTGCTCGCTGACCTGGGCGACCTGCGCGGGCGAGCAGCGCGGCCCGCAGGCGATCTGCGCGACGTTGCCGGGAGCCACGTAGAAGGCCGCGTAGACGACGACACTGAGGGCGAGGAGGACGAAGACCGCACCGCCGAGGCGGCGCAGCAGGAACCCGCTCATGCTCCGGCCTCCTTCTCGCGTCCGGTGCCGATCCGCAGCCGGGAGGCGGCGCGGGGGTCGAGCGCGGTGCGTACGCCCTCACCGAGGACGGTGAGCGCGAGCACGGTGACGAAGAGCAGCAGGGCAGGGATGAGCAGATAGGTGGGCGCGGCCTGGTACCAGGTGTCGGCGTCGCTGAGCATCTGTCCCCAGGACGGTGTGGGCGGCTTGATGCCGACGCCGAGGAACGACAGGGCCGCCTCGACGACGATGTTGGCCGGGAAGAGCAGGACGGCGTACGTGATGACGGGGGCGGCCAGCGCGGGCAGCAGCTCGCGCCGGGCGATCTGCCAGGAACCCCAGCCGCTGAGCCGGGCGGCCGCGACATGGTCGCGCGACTTGAGGGAGAGCGTCTGGGCGCGCACGATCTTCGAGATGCCGGACCAGCCGACCAGGCCGACGATCACGGCGATCAGCACCGGGCGGGGAAAGCCCGCGGGGACGACGGCGAGCGCGCCGAGGGCGGTCACCATGACCGGCAGGGCGACCACGACATCGGTGATCCTGCTCAGCGCCTGGTCGACGAATCGGTTGCCGAGGCCTGCCGAGAGTCCGATGACGACGCCGATGGCCACCTGGAGCACGGTCGCTCCGAGCGCGACCCCGAGCGAGACCCTGGCGCCGTACGCGACACGGGCGAACAGGTCGCGCCCGGTGAGCGGTTCGACGCCGAGCCAGTGCTCGGCGCTGATGCCGCCGAAGGAGCCGATCGGCACCCCGCCGGTGGCGGAGTCGACGAGGCCGGGGTGGTACGTGGTGGGGTTCTGGCCCTCGATGGCCGTGAGCAGGGGCGCGGCGAGCGCGAGGAGGACCAGCAGGGCGACGACGGCCGCCGCCACGAGGGCGGCGCGGTGGGCGCGCAGCCGCCGCCAGAACGGATGGGCCCCGGAGGCGGGGGCCCGGCCGGCCCCCGCCTCCTCGACCAGTAGTGCTTCGGCCATGGTTACTTGACCGCGACCTGCGAGATGTCGAGCACACCGGTCCAGTCGCTGATCACGACGTTCTTGACGGACTCGCCGTACAGGCGCTTGTAGACCGGGTGGAACAGCGGCACGGTCAGCGCCTGCTGACCGACCTTCTTGTCGAGCGCGCCCCAGCGCTTGGCGGCGGCGCTCAGGTCGGTCAGCTTGTTGATCTCGTCGATCTCCTTGTTGACCGAGGGGTCGTTCAGCTGGGCGGAGTTGAAGTTGTACCCGGCCTTGACGATCTGGCGTCCGTCGAAGATCGGCGCGAAGAACGGACCGCCGGAGGGCCAGTCGGCACCCCAGCCGCCGAGGAAGAAGCCGGGCTCGGTCTTCACGTTGTAGACCGTGTCCGAGTAGGCGTTGTCCTCCAGGCCCCGCAGCTTGACCGTGATGCCGGCCTTCTTCAGCGCCTCCTGGAGCGCGGTGGCGATCTCCGGGCTGGTGGCAAAGTTCTTGTCGTTGTTGTGCGTGAGGGTGACCGTCAGCCCGTCGGGGTAGCCGGCCTCCTTCAGCAGTTCCTTCGCCTTGGCCGGGTTGCCGGACTTGCCCGCCGGGAAGGCGTCGTACGGCGTGTGGCCGAAGGACTCCTGGTCGGGCAGGAAGGTGGTTGCGGGCTCGGCGAGGGAGGAGCCGCCGGCGGCGTTGACCACGGAGGTGCGGTCGACGGCGTACGAGATGGCCTGGCGCACCTTCGGGTTGTCGAACGGCTTCACCTTCGGGTTGAAGGCGATGTAGTTCGTGTAGCCGAAGTGGCCGGTGCCGACGCGGGCGGCGAGCTTCTTGTCGCCGCTGACCTTGGCGAGTTCGGCCGGACCGAGGTTGGTGTCGGTGGTGACGGCCGCGGCGTCGGCGCCCTGCGATGCGGACAGCCGCTGGTTGATGACGGCGGAGTCGAGCCCGGAGCGGACGTCGATCCGGTCGGGGTAGGCCTTGCGCTCCTCGTCGGTGCCGGCCGACCAGTAGGTGTTGCGCTCCAGGGTGAGCCGCTCGCCGTCGCCCTCGTTCTTCACGACCTTGTACGGGCCCGAGGAGATCGGGTGCTCCTCGTACTTCGTGCCGGTGTCCTTGGCCTTCGGCACCGGGGTGGTCTGCGTCTGGGTGGCCAGGTACGGGAACTCGCCCTCGGGCTTGACGAGGTGGAAGACGATGGTCTTCGCGTCGGGCGTCTCGATCGAGTCGAGGCCCTTCTTGTCCTTGTACGGGCCCTGGTAGTCGGCCCCGCCGATCAGCCAGTCACGCAGGTAGGGCGCGCCGCCGGAGAGTTCGGCCGCGAAGGAGCGCTCGATGCCGTACTTGATGTCGGCGCTCGTGATGGCGGTGCCGTCCTCGTACTTGAGGCCGTCCTTGAGGGTGTACGTCCAGACCGTGGCGTTCTTGCTGGGCGTGCCCAGGTCGGTCGCCAGGTCGGGGACGACCTTCGAACCCGCCGCGCCGTCCTCCCGGTTGCGGGTGGTGAGCGTACGGAAGACGAGGGAGGGGATGTTGCCGCCGCCGGAGGTGTAGAGCCGCGCGGGGTCGAAGTCCTCCTGCGGGCTGCTGTTGAGGACGGTGAGCGTGCCGCCCTTCTTGGGGGCGCCCGCCGCGCCGGAGGTGTCGTCGCCACCCTTGCTGCTGTCCTCGGGGCCGCAGGCCGCGGCGCCCGCGGCCACGAGAAGTACTACGGCGGCCGCTGCTGTGCGGCGCGATCTGACGGACGGATGACGCATCGGAAGATGACCTCTCGGAGTGCTGCCTGAAGGAAGGAACAGAAGGTGGTTCCGTGCGGGCGGCGACGAGAGGCATGTGCACACAACCGGTCGGAACGAGCGAAGGTGACCGGAACACTGGAACTGCCGCGCCTGCGGACGGAGTACGCCCGGGCGCGGCAGTCGGGGAAAGGCGGTCCGGGCCCTCAGGGGCCCGGACGGGGGCCGACGCGCACGCGGGCAGGCGTCAGTAACAGTCGATGTCGGCGACGCTGTGCCCGGTCACGCCGATGAGCGCCAGCTCAATGGCGGCGCGATCGAAGGTGACGAGGCTGCGTGACATGCCGAGAAATATGGGCGACCGCCCGTCGGAAGTCAACGCAATATGAGACAGCCGTCTCAATATATGGACATCCATTCCGGGAGAGCGCCCCCTCCGGCCGCCCCGCCGACCCGCGCGAGGCCGCCCACAGGCCGTCCGCGAGCCGCCCGTGAGCCACCCCGGCAGACCCGGGACCAGCTCAACCCTGCGGGTACACCCAGGGGTTGGGGCGGCACTTGATGCCGTTGAGGTCGAGCGACTTGGTCTGCTGCTGCATCACCGGAGCGAGGGCACCCTTCGTGCCGCAGCTCACATGGTTGTGCCCCAGCCGGTGTCCGACCTCGTGGTTGATCAGCATCTGGCGGTAGGCGAAGAGCTTGTCCGGCCCGAAGGTGGTGGAGCCCTGGGCCCAGCGGTACGCGTTGATCATCACGCGCTCGGTGGCCGCCGAGTCACAGGAGACGTTGTCCTCGGTCGTGTCCAGACCCGACTTCTCGCACCACTCACCCGTGGTCCCCGGACTGGCCAGCGTGATGACGAAATCCGGCTCCCCGGCGGAGATCCGCTCGAAGGTCATGTCGCCGTCGTGTGCCCAGCTCCGGTCGTCATTGAGGGTTTTCTGCACTGCCTCGGCAAAGAGCGCGGAGTCGAGTCCGAGCCCCTTCTCGACATCGATCCGATAGCGGTACTTGCGCCCCTTGCCCGGAGCCTTCGCCGTGCCGGTGACCGCCGTGAACTTCCCGGAAGCGGTCAGCTCAGGCGCCAGCGGATAGGCCTTGGCCATTTTCTGCTCATACGAAAGGGGCTTGACCTTCTCGGGGGTGGGGGTCGCCCGGACGTCGGAGCGCGAGGCGTCGTCCTCGCTCTCGTCGTCCCGGTCCACACCCGCGGCCTGCGCGGCGCCGGACCGGCCGTCGTTGTCGTGGGCGACCTGCCCCGCCACGACCACCGCGAGCACGGTCGTCACGGCAGCCGCCGCGATGCCGGTGAAGGTGCGCCCCTTACCGCCCTTGCCACCCCTGGCGTCCTTGCCGCCCTTGCCCCCCCGGCCTTCCTGGCTCTCCGTGGCGGGAGCGCCGGCATCCGGCGTGCGCTCGTCCCGCTCGGTGATTGAGCGGTACGGATCCGCCGGCCCGGAGGGCGTTGCGGCCGGACGGCGGGAAGCGGGCGGGGCGGGCGGGCTGTCGAAGGCCTCGACGAACTCGCGGCGCGGCCCCGGCACCAGCGGCCTGGCCGCGGTCGCCTGCGGACCCTGCGGCGCACGCGAAGCCTGTGGACCACGTGGACCCTGCGGTCGTCCCGGCACCTGGGCCGGCCGTTCGCCGTACCTTCCGGCGGGCGTGGCCCCCCAGCCGCCGCCGGGCTCACGCTGCTCGGGGTGGCCGCCGCGCACCTGGGGCGTGCCCCGGAACGGGGTGTGGCCATCGGCGCCGGGAGCACCGTCACCCTGCCGTCTGCGCCGGCCGCTGCCTGCGACGGGCCCGGCGCCCTCGCGCCCCGCTTCCGCGTTCGCCCCGTCCGGCCCGGCCTCGGGCGCCGTGGGCTCAGGGCCCCTTCGGCTGTGTCGTCCCACGCCCCGGATCAGCTCCCCCCGCATTCGTCGAGCAGTTCCCGGAACGCCTGGGCGACCGCCTCCGGGTACTCCATCATCGCCACGTGCCCGGCGTCAGGCAGCGTCAGCAGTCTCGCATCGCGGAAGGCCGCGGACGCCCTGCGCGCCATCCGGGGCGCGACGAGCCTGTCCCGTCCGCCGTAGACGAGCTGGGTCGGCGCGAGCACCCGCTCGGCCTGACGCCACAGCCCGTGCTGACCGCCCAGTGTGTACGCGTCGACGATGCCACGTGCCGAGCGCGCCATCGCGTCCCAGAAGTACGGCAGCGCCAGCCGCCGTTCCATTTCGGCCACCGCGTGACGGAAGGCATCCGCGGAGACACGTGCCGGATCGCCGTAACAGAGTGCCATGACTCCGCGGGTGCGTTCTTCCGCGCTCCAGTCCCGACTCATCCGGGCGAGCAGGGACACAACCCCCGGAACGGCGAGCAGTGCGGTGGGCGCGGCCGTCAGCTGCACCCGGATCTCGGGGAGCGCGGGCGAGATCAGGGTGAGGGTGCGCACCAGGTCGGGACGGACCGCCGCGACCCGGGTCGCCACCGCGCCGCCCAGCGAATTGCCGAACAGATGGACGGGGCCGCGCGCCCCGGCGTCGAGGAAGCGGATCACCGCGCGGGCATGACCGGTGACCGAGTAGTCGCCGTCGTCCGGTGGCGGGGAGTCCCCGAAACCGGGCAGATCGAGCGCCTCGCTGTCCAGCACGTCCTGGAGCAGCGGCATCAGCGCGGTCCAGTTCTGCGAGGAGCCGCCGAGCCCGTGCAGAAAGAGCGCGGGCGGCAGTCCGGTGCGCTCCGGCGGCCGCGAACGGACGGTCAGCGTCAGTCCGGGCAGCGTGACGGAGCGAAGTCTCTCCCCCTCCGCGACTCTGACGGCGCTCACCGCTGGGGCCACCGCTGCGGCGGCGGCACGGACTCCCGGCAGCTCGGTCGAAGACATGCGGCAATGTTACGAGACGATCACACCATGATTCATGTGTTCGCCATCACAGACCGCATGGCGGCTTCGAGGGGTAGCTCCTAGGCTCGGACCAAGGAAGGGAGTCACCATGACGGTCGACCCCAGTGATCCGGAGACCTTCGAGGGCGTCCAGCCGGACGAGCCCGACCAGGAGGCACCCGACGCGGACGCCGCCGAGCAGCGGAAGGACCTGCGCCCGCAGGGCGACGAACCGCTGGCGGACGTCGACCGGGAACGCGCGAACGAGGCGGATGCGGCCGAGCAGGCCCGCGTTGTTCCCCAGGATGAGGACGATTACCGCTGATACGCCCCGCTATGCGGCAGGGGAGTACGGGAACCATGGGTACCGGAGTCGGCCGGTCCGTGAAATTCTGCGTCCGCGCCGCGCATTCCGGGGTTACCCAAAAGTACGATGACGGTATGACGCAGCGTGCACCGAACTGCTGGGTCCGATCACAATTTTGGGAGGCGGCGTGACAGCCATCGAGCAAACCGAGGCGGCGCGCCCGCGGGGCACTCGCCTGCCCCGCCGCGCCCGACGCAACCAGCTCCTGGGGGCCGCGCAGGAGGTCTTCGTCGCGCAGGGCTACCACGCCGCGGCGATGGACGACATCGCGGAGCGGGCCGGAGTCAGCAAGCCGGTGCTCTACCAGCACTTCCCGGGCAAGCTGGAGCTCTATCTGGCCCTGCTCGACCAGCACTGCGAGGCGTTGCTCCTCGCCGTACGCACGGCACTGGCGTCGACCACCGACAACAAGCTGCGTGTGGCCGCGACGATGGACGCCTACTTCGCGTACGTCCAGGACGAGGGCGGCGCCTTCCGGCTGGTCTTCGAGTCGGACCTGACCAACGAGCCCGCCGTGCGCGAGCGGGTCGACCGGGTCTCGCTCCAGTGCGCCGAGGCGATCTCCGACGTGATCGCGGGTGACACGGGGCTGTCCAAGGACGAGTCCATGCTGCTGGCGGTCGGGCTCGGCGGGGTGTCCCAGGTGGTCGCCCGCTACTGGCTCTCCAGCAAGTCCACCATCCCGCGCGAGACCGCGGTACAGCTCCTCACCTCGCTGGCCTGGCGGGGCATCGCGGGCTTCCCCCTGCACGGCATCGATCAGCACTGAGCGGAGCGGCCGGCGCCGGTGTTCGCTGCGGGCGTTGCCCGCCGAGCCCTGCCCGGACCCCGCAGCGGGCTAATGTGTGCTGCGTACGGCGCGGTTCACCGCGCAGGGACTGACCGTCGGAGGGACATAGCCGTGGAGGTCAAGATCGGGGTGCAGCACACGCCCCGGGAGATCGTTCTGGAGAGCGGGCTTTCCGCCGAAGAGGTCGAGAGCGCGGTTTCCGAGGCTCTCGTCGGCAAGGCGCAGCTGCTCAGCCTCACGGACGAGAAGGGCCGCAAGGTCCTGGTGCCGGCCGACCGGATCGCCTACGTGGAGATCGGCGAGCCCAGCACGCGACGGGTGGGGTTCGGCGCGCTGTAGCGGCACGCCCGGACACGGAGACTCCGTGGAAGCGGCCCGGTGGGGGATTCCCCCGCCGGGCCGCTTTCCGTTGTGCCCGGGGGCGGGTCGGACGGCGGGGCCTCCGTCACCGCCCGGGGCGCTCTCCGCCGTGCCCGGGGTGCGGCAGCCCGTCCCGTCGGCGGGCCGTTTCCTGTGCGTCGACTGAGCGAAGCCTGTCCTCGGGAGGGTTGTCCCCAGCTGCCCAGGGGTAGTACGCCCTACGACCGATTTGCCCGCCCCCGCACCTGCGAGGTGATCGTCTGTGATCTTGGAAACCCTGGGCTCCGTCGTGCTCGGACTCGCCCTCTCCTGGGCGGCCCTGCGCGCCCTGTCGCCCCGGCTCCCCTCCCGTCGCTCCGTGCTCGGCACCGGCGCGCTGGGGGCCCTGTTCGGCGCCTGGCTCACGCACTCGGTGCTGGGGCCGGGACACGCGGCCGCCACCCTGGTGGGCTCGGTGCTGATCTCCGCGGTGACGCTGTCGCTGCTGCTGAGGCCGCGCAGACGCCGGCTCGGCCGGTCGGCGGCAGCCTGAGGCCGCCGCCGACGGAAGGCGCTACGTCCGGAAAACGCTCTATGCCGCCAGCCCCAGAGCGGCCATCCGCTTGGTGTGCGCCTCCGTGATCCGGGAGAACATCCGGCCGACCTCGGCCAGATCGAAACCGTCCGCCATCCCGCCCACCAGCATGGTCGACAGCGCGTCACGGTCGGCCACCACCCGCTGCGCCTGCGACAGCGCCTCGCCCATCAGCCGGCGCGCCCACAGCGCGAGCCGGCCGCCGAGCCTCGGGTCGGCCTCGATCGCGGCGCGGACCTTCTCGACGGCGAAGTTCCCGTGCCCCGTGTCGTCGAGTACGGCAAGGACGAGGGAGCGGGTGTCCGAGTCGAGCCGGGCCGCGACCTCACGGTAGAAGTCACTGGCGATCGAGTCGCCGACATAGGCCTTCACCAGGCCCTCCAGCCAGTCCGAAGGCGCGGTCATACGGTGGAAGTCGTCGAGGGCCTTGGCGAACGGCTCCATGGCACCGGTCGGCTCCACCTCGATCGCGGTCAGCCGGTCCGTCAACCGCTCGAAGTGATGGAATTCCGCGGAGGCCATCTTCGCCAGCTCCGCCTTGTCCGCCAGGGTCGGCGCGAGTTTCGCGTCCTCGGCGAGCCGCTCGAAGGCTGCCAGTTCCCCGTAGGCGAGTGCTCCCAGCAGGTCGACGACGGCGGCCCGGTACTGCGGCTCCGCGGACGCGGTGGCCCAGTCCTGGTCGGCGATCTTGGTGGATGCGGGGGTTTCCGTGGCGTTGTCAGGCGTCTCCATGGAGCGCAGAATAGCCCGCCCGCCGAGGGGTGCAGGGGCCCGGCCGCCGACTGACGTCACACCGTTCCGATGAATTCGCCCAACACAGATGCGCGAATCCGGGGTACAGTGGTATTGCGCTTACTGAGCATTTTGCAACTGCTCGTTGCGCGAAATTGAATGAGGATGCCCGGTCGGTGGCCCGATCGGCTCCGACCCGACAGCCCTCCACGCGGGGCGTACGACACGTACGACCGCAGATGAGGGGCCCCCTCAGCGGCACGAGCGCTCGAGCGACGGCAGTGGTCCCGCGCCACCCGGCCCATCCACGGCCGGATGACCAACCCCGGCACGGTACGACCCCCTTCGTTCGCCTCGGACCGCGTTTCACAGAAGAGGCAGCACCCTGACTACGTTCCGAGACCTCGGGATCCTTTCCGAGACGGCCGAAGCCCTTGAAGCTGTCGGCATCACCTCCCCCTTCCCCATCCAGGAGATGACGCTCCCCGTAGCGCTCTCCGGCTCCGATGTCATCGGACAGGCCAAGACCGGCACCGGCAAGACGCTCGGTTTCGGCCTGCCGCTGCTGGAGCGCGTCACCGTCCTCGCGGACGTCGAGGCGGGCCGGGCCAAGCCCGAGAAGCTGACCGACGCCCCGCAGGCGCTGATCGTCGTCCCGACCCGCGAGCTCTGCCAGCAGGTCACGAACGACCTGCAGACCGCCGGCAAGGTGCGTAACGTCCGCGTTCTCGCCATCTACGGCGGCCGGGCGTACGAGCCCCAGGTCGAGGCCCTCAAGAAGGGCGTCGACGTGATCGTCGGCACGCCGGGCCGTCTGCTCGACCTGGCCGGCCAGCGCAAGCTCGACCTGTCGCAGATCCGCGCCCTCGTTCTCGACGAGGCCGACGAGATGCTCGACCTGGGCTTCCTGCCCGATGTCGAGCGCATCATCACGATGCTGCCAGCGAAGCGCCAGACGATGCTGTTCTCGGCGACCATGCCGGGCGCGGTCATCAGCCTCGCGCGCCGCTACATGTCGCAGCCGACGCACATCAACGCCACGTCGCCCGACGACGAGGGCACGACCGTCAAGAACACCGCGCAGTTCGTCTACCGCGCGCACAACATGGACAAGCCCGAGATGGTCTCGCGCATCCTGCAGGCCAACGGCCGCGGGCTCGCGATGATCTTCTGCCGCACCAAGCGCACCGCGGCCGACATCGCCGAGCAGCTGGAGAGGCGTGGCTTCGCCTCCGGCGCGGTCCACGGCGACCTCGGCCAGGGCGCACGCGAGCAGGCGCTGCGCGCCTTCCGCAACGGCAAGGTCGATGTGCTCGTCTGCACCGACGTCGCCGCCCGCGGTATCGATGTCGAGGGTGTCACCCACGTCATCAACTACCAGTCGCCCGAGGACGAGAAGACCTATCTGCACCGGATCGGCCGGACCGGCCGCGCGGGTGCCAAGGGCATCGCGATCACGCTGGTCGACTGGGACGACATCCCGCGCTGGCAGCTGATCAACAAGGCCCTGGACCTGAAGTTCCCGGACCCGCCCGAGACGTACTCCACGTCGCCCCACCTGTACGAGGAGCTCGACATCCCGGCCGGCACCAAGGGTGTCCTGCCGCGTGCCGAGCGGACCCGTGCCGGTCTGCGGGCCGAGGAGGTCGAGGACCTCGGCGAGACGGGCGGCCGTGGCCGCAAGTCCGCCGCGTCGGCCCCCGCGGTCCGCGAGGAGCGTGCCCCGCGTACGCCGCGTCAGCGTCGTCGCACCCGGGGCGGCGCCGGCACGGAGGAGAGCACCGCGACGGTGTCCGCACCGGCCGCGGTGGCCGTCGAGGCACCCGAGGCCGCCGAGAGCCCCTCCGAGCCGCGCACCCCGCGCCGCCGCCGGCGCAGCCGTGTCGGTGCCGCGGACCTCGCGGCCGAGGCCGCGGTGGCCGTGGCCGAGGCTCCGGCCGTGGTCGTCGACGTCGAGCCCGCCCCCGAGGCCGCGCCGAAGAAGCGGACCAGGACCAGGGCCGCCAAGGTCAAGGACGCAGCCGAGGTGGAGGTCACGGTCGACGCCGAGGCGGAGACGGTCGCCGAGGCGAAGCCGCGCCGCCGTCGCGCCCGGGTCGTCAAGCCGGTGACGGAGGAGGTCGACTTCCAGATCGCTCCCGTGGCCGAGCCCGCGCCCGTTGCCGCAGCGGTGACCAAGCCGCGCCGCCGCGCCCGGGTCATCAAGCCCGTCGAGGACGAGGTCGACTTCCAGATCGCGCCGATCGCCGAGCCCGAGTCGGACTCCAGGGCGCGCCGCCGCCCCCGTGCCGCGGCTAAGCCGACGACGGAGACGGTGGCCCAGGCACCCGCCGCCGAGGGCGAGGCCAAGCCGCGCCGGCGCCGGGCCCCCAGGACGGCTGCCGCCAAGTCCGAGGGCTGAGCGCGCACCACACGTCAAGAATCGCCGGACGGGCCCGAGGGATCGACTCGGGCCCGTCCGGCGTTCCGGCGCAGGACGGGCCCGGCGCAGGACGGGCCTTGCCCCCCGGTCGTAACCTCGTGCCATGAGCAGGCCACCCACCTTCACCCCGCCTCCCTGTGCCCGTCCCCGCGCGCTGCGCACCGAGCGCGGGGACTTCGCCGTGCTGGACGCCGTGCCGCGTACCCGGTCACGGGGCACCGTCCTTCTGCTGCCCGGTTACACCGGCAGCAAGGAGGACTTCATCGCACTGCTGCAACCGCTGTCCGACGCCGGCTACCGCGCCGTCACCGTCGACGGGCGCGGACAGTACGAGAGCGACGGAACGGACCGTCAGGAGGATTACGCCCAGGACGAGTTGGCCCGGGACGTGCTCGCACAGACAGCCGCGCTCGGCCTGGACGGCGGCGCGGTCGACCTGCTCGGCCACTCGCTCGGCGGGCAGATCGCGCGCGCCGCCGTGCTCCTGGACGCCGCTCCGTTCCGTTCGCTCACGCTGATGTCCTCCGGGCCCGCCGAGGTCGTCGAGGCCCAGCAGATCAAGCTGAAGATCCTCGGTGACGCGCTCGCCACGATGAGCATGGACGACGTCTGGGCCGCCATGCGCGCCTTCGACCCGCCGGCCGAGGCCGACACCGGTGGCGAGGAGCTGCGGCGGCGCTGGCTGCGCCACCACCCCGCACAGCTGATCGCCACCGGCCGCCGGCTCGCCACCGAACCCGACCGGGTGGCCGAGCTGGCCGCCGCCGGGCTTCCGGTCCATGTGATCTCCGGCGAACGCGACGACGTCTGGCCGGTCCCGCTGCTCGACGCGATGGCGGTGCGCCTCGGCGCGCGCCGGACCCGGATCGAGGGCGCCGAGCACTCCCCCAACACGGACCGGCCGGGGCCGACGGCGTCCGCGCTCGTCTCCTTCTGGGACAGCCTCTGAGCGGCTGCGAGAACACGGGGGCGTGCGCGGGAGCGGTCGGCGTCAGTACTGCGACTGGAGGTGCTGCCAGAAGCCGTCCCGCAGCGCCCGGCGCAGATGGGCGTGGCCGCGCAGCGAGTGCTTGAGCATCCGCTCGGCCTCGACCAGCAGATCCTGGTCGACGGAGCCAGGCAGATACGGATGCCCCGGCAGCAGATCGGCCAGGGACTCACGGCCGCGGGAAGAGAGCCAGGTGGCGGCGATCTGCGCGCCGACGAAGCGGACGTCCTCGCGCGAGGGCGCGGGGGCGTCCTCCTCATAGGTGGTGACGGGGCGTCTGGTCACGTAGGGACGGCAGAAGTCGAGGTCGAAGGTGCGCTGACTGTCGACCTCCCAGAGCAGCGGTTCGGCCTGGTTGCGCCCCTCCCCGGCCTCGATTCCCCACAGGTGGACCCGGGCCCCGTACCCCTGCGCGGCCTCGACCGCCGACACCAGGTCCTCGTCGCCGCCGACCAGCGCGGCATCGCTGATGGCACGGTGGCGGGCGAGGGATTCGAGGTCGGTGCGGATGAGCGAGTCGACGCCCTTCTGCTGGTTGTTGGCGTTGAGGTTGCCCAGCCTGACCTTGACGTCGGGGAGTTCGGCGATGGACTGCTGCTCGACGGTGTGGATCCGGCGCCTGGCCCCGTCGTACCAGTACACGCGCAGCAGCCTGCTGTCCGCGAAGATGGTGCGGGCCTTGTCGATGAAGGCCTCGATCAGCCCCTCGGAGTCGAGGTCGAAGGAGCGCCGGTCCTCGGTACCGGTGACGAGCAGTCCGGCCGCGGCGTATACGTAGCCCGCGTCCACGAAGATCGCGTGGGTCGACGGGGTCTTCGACACCTCGGCGAGTACCCGCTTGAGCAGTTCGTTGGTGCGGTCCAGGCGATCGACGATCTCCGCGTCGTTCATGCGGGCCTCGTCGCGGAGAACGTCGTCCGCGCATGCTCGGTTACCTGCTGGTACTTAGACATCCAAAAAATTTCCTTAGCGTAGGGAATGATTGCAGGGGGCAAGCCGTTGTACCCACCGTGGGGCGCGGGACAGGTATGCCTGTGCGCTTCCACATCCTTGCGGACGGGCCCCCCGTCCTCCCAGTAGTTCTCCAGCAGGAGGATCAGACGAAGGGAAGCCGTATGCGCTTCGAGATCATGCGACTCGACGATGTCGACGGTACCGCCGTGGACAGCACCGTCGTGGACGCCGCCTCCGTCAACCGGATCGTGCAGCAGGCCGCGGCTATCGGCCAGCGCATCTATATCCGCCCGGCCGAAAGCTCGGCTTCGTAATACATGACGACGTAAAAGACGAAGCGCCCCCGCACGGATGGTCCGTGCGGGGGCGCTGTGGTGTCCGGGGCCGGGTCAGGCGTTCTGGATGACCTGGGTGACGCCGTTGATGATCTGCTGGACGGCGATGGCGGAAAGCATCATGCCGGCGAGCCGGGTGACCAGCACGACGCCGCCGTCCTTGATGACCCGGATGATCAGCAACGAGTAGCGCATGGTCAGCCAGAGCACGACATGCATGACGATGATCGCCGTCCAGACCGAGATCTGACTGCCGACGGTATCGGCGTGCTGCACCGCGAGGATCACCGAGACGATCGCTCCGGGGCCCGCGAGCAGCGGCATGCCGAGGGGGACGAGCGCCACGTTGACGTCCTTGGTCTGCGTCGGCTCGTCGGTCTTGCCGGTCAGCAGATCCAGCGCGATGAGCAGCAGGAGCAGCCCGCCCGCGATCATCAGCGCGGGGACGGAGACATGCAGATAGTCAAGGATCTGCTGGCCGAGCAGTCCGAAGACGGCGATCACACCGAAGGCGACGGCGACCGCCTGCAGCGCCATCCTGCGCTGCATCCGGGCGGGGCGGCCCGCGGTGAGGGCGAGGAAGATCGGGGTGATCCCGGGCGGATCCATAATCACAAAAAGCGTGAGAAAAAGGGATCCGAAGACAGCGACGTCGAACACAGTGAGCCTTGCGGGGAGAGAGCGGAAATGCGAGGGGGTGGCGCCCGCGGCCTTGTCGGCGGCTGCGGCGCGGCGCGCGCGAAAGCGCGGGCGTGAACGGGCGTGAACGGGTGAAGGAGTGGTGGTGCGTGCGCCGTTACGGGGCGACGGCTCCGCCGGCGCCCGGCACCGGGAAGGCTCCCGTGGCGCGCCGGGTGATCTCGCCGTAGATCTCCGGGTCGGTGGTGTACGCGCCGAGCTGCACGGTCTTGCGGCTGCCGTGGTAGTCGCTGGAGCCGGTGGCGAGCAGGCCGAGCTCGCGGGCGAGGCCGCGCATTCGGGCCCGGGTCGGCTCGTCGTGGTCCATGTGATCGGCCTCGATACCGTCGAGCCCGGCGGCGGCCAGCGCCGCTATCGAGGACTCGGGGACCGTCCGGCCGCGTTTGACGGCGGCCGGGTGCGCCATGACGGTGACGCCGCCGGCGGCCTTGACCAGCCGGATCGCGTCGAAGGGGTCGAGTTCGTGCTTCTCGGCGTACGCGCGCCCGCCGTCCGCGAGCCACTCGGACGTGAAGGCGTCGGAGACCGTCCCCACGACGCCGAGCTCGACCAGCGCGGTGGCGATGTGCGGCCGCCCGACCGAGCCGTCCCCGGCGATCCGCGCGACCTGCTCCCACTCGACGGGAACGCCCAGCTCCTGGAGCTTGCGCACCATGGTCCGCGCGCGCGGCACCCGGTCGTCGCGCACCAGCTCGCGCTCGCGCGCCAGCTCGGGCTCGTCGGGATCGAAGAGGTACGCCAGCATGTGCAGCCCCACGCCATCGAGGCGGCAGGAGAGCTCGGCGCCGGTGACCAGGGTGAGGCCCTCGGGGAGCGCGGCCACCGCGGCGGCATGGCCTCGGACCGTGTCGTGGTCGGTGAGCGCGACGACGTCGAGTCCCGCGGCGGCGGCGTTGCGCACCAGCTCGGCGGGGGTGTCCGTACCGTCCGATGCGGTGGAGTGGGTGTGCAGGTCGATGCGCACGACACGTACTCCAGATGCTCGCGGCCGGGTGGGGGACGCTCAAGGATAACCGGCGGCCACGCCCGCTCAGGGTCCGGTCAGCAGTCGGGGCGTGAGCGCGCCGCAGGGCACCAGGTCCACCTCTCCCCCGGCATCGCGCAGATCGGTCAGCACCAGCTCGTCGTACATCAGGAGCCCCGACTGCTCGGGCCACACGATCGCCCAGAGCCAGAGCCCGCGCGCCTCACCGGCGAAGACGGCCCGGTCCGCGGGTGCGTCCTTCACGTGCCAGAGCGGGGTCGGCCGGCCCGCGGCGAGCACCTTGGCGTCGGGCGGTCCGTCGACCCGCAGCAGCGGCCCCGGGTCCGGGCCGTCGATCCCGGCGAACCGCGCCCCGAGTCCGACGCCGAGCTCCTCCGCGACGAGCAGCAGCTCGCCGATCCCGCCGAGCGGCCCCGGTCCGGAACAGGCGACAGCGGTGGCCCGGCCCCCGCCGCGGTCGTCCCCCGCCGCAGCCACGCCGGTGAACAGCCAGCCGACCGGCAGCGGCCAGGGCATCCACACGGGGACCTGGGAGCGGTGCACCACCACCCCCAGCCCCTCGACGCTGGGCGGGATGACCGGCTGCATCGGATGCACGCTGCCGTGCGCGTCGCACTGCCAGGTGTCGTCGAAGAAACCGGGCGCCCTGACCCGGCCTCCGCACTTCGGGCAACTGGGTTCGCCCCTCATAGCGCCCAACGGTCCTCTCCGGCAGTCGCCGCGTCAAGGACGATCACCCTTCCGCAGCGTGCCCCGACCAGCGGATTTAGGTGTAGCTTGCATTTATTAGACACTCTAACTTATTCTGTGCACAACACACCGATCTAGTGGAGAGCGAGTAGTCCCATGCAGGGAGAGGATCCGTTCGAACAGGGAACGGCGAGCATCCTGCGCCAGCCGAAGGCCGTCTGGGCCACAGCGGGCGCTTCTGTGGTCGCGTTCATGGGAATCGGCCTGGTGGACCCGATCCTTCCGTCCATCGCGAAGGGGCTGGAGGCGACGCCGAGTCAGGTGTCCCTGCTGTTCACCTCGTACTTTCTGATCACGGCCGTCGCGATGCTCGTGACCGGCTTCGTCTCCAGCCGCATCGGGGGACGCAAGACGCTGCTGGCCGGTCTCGCGCTCGTCGTGGTCTTCGCCGCGCTCTCCGGCACCTCGTCCTCCGTCGCGGAACTCGTCGGATTCCGGGCCGGCTGGGGCCTGGGCAACGCACTCTTCGTATCGACCGCACTCGCCGTGATCGTCGGCGCGGCGGCGGGCGGCAGCTCGGCGGCGATCCTGCTGTACGAGTCCGCCCTCGGCCTCGGCATGGCCTGCGGGCCGCTGCTCGGGGCACTGCTGGGTGACGCCAGCTGGCGCTACCCGTTCTTCGGCACGGCCGCACTGATGGCGATCGGCTTCGTCTGCATCACGGCGTTCCTGAAGGAACAGCCCAGGCCGGCCCGGAAGACCTCGCTGCTCGACCCGCTCAAGGCGCTCGGCCACGGCGGGCTCGCCTCCGTCGCGACCTCGGCGTTCTTCTACAACTACGCGTTCTTCACGATCCTGGCGTTCACACCGTTCGTGCTGAACATGACCCCGTACAAGTCCGGTGCCGTCTTCTTCGCCTGGGGTCTGCTGCTGGCGGTCTTCTCGGTGCTCGTCGCGCCGAGGCTGCAGAAGCGCTTCGGCTCGCTGAAGGTGGTCGGCGCCTCACTGGTGCTGCTCGCCGCCGACCTGGTGATCCTCGGGTACGGCAACCACACGACGGCGATCGTCTGCACCATCGTCTCGGGCGCCTTCATCGGAATGAACAACACCGTCTACACGGAACTGGCGCTCGGCGTCTCGGACGCGCCGCGCCCGGTGGCCAGCGCGGGCTACAACTTCGTCCGCTGGTTCGCGGCCGCCGCCGCGCCCTATCTGGCCCCGAAGATCGAGGAGTGGAGCGACATCCACATCCCGTTCGTGGTCGCCGCGGCCGCCGCGGTCGTCGGTGCCGCCGTCATCTGGGTGCGCCGCTCGGCGCTCTCGCACGAGGCGCAGGAGCTGGAGCCGAAGCACGCCACCGAGGACGGCGTCACGGTATTCGCCGGCTGACCGCTCGTACCGCCCCGCCGCACGGCCCCGGCCGCGCGGCGGGGACTTCGTGTTCCGTTCGTCCCGGTCGGGGCGGCTCAGTCCAGGGCGACCGAGCCACGCAGCGGATCACGCAGATCCGTACCCTGCGACAGCCACCGCTCCTGGAGTTCCTGCGCACCGCGGACCCGCTTCCAGGCCGCCTCGTTGTGCGTCATCGGCAGCAACGGCAGAAACCGCACGGGCTCCATCGGCTCCGCGAGCTCCAGGTCCGGCACGAGCCCCCCGGACTCGGCGACCAGCACCGAGCTGAACGGCGCCCCGGGCCACAGCGGTTCACCCACGTCCAGAGAGGCGCCCGGGGCCACGATCACCCCCTCCACCTGGGGCGATGCCGCCAGTACCGCGAGCTTGCGCAGCACCTGGTCGGTGTCGGCCAAGCCGACCCGTACCGACAGGACGAGTTCGGCGCGCGGGCCCTTGACCGGGTCGGCGAGCGTGGCGGTCGGATCGGCCATCGGCTGGGCGGACATGCCGAGGGTGGCGTACCTCACCACGTCGCCGTCGATGAACCGGAGCACCTCGATCCGGTCCGTCCCGAGAAACGTCACTGCCGCACGTGCGTCCGGTTCACCCAGGGCCGTCCGCAGACGTGCCTCGACCGGAGCAAGAATTTCTGCCATGCCGCGAGCATAGGACGCGTATGGAACGGGCAAAGTAAGGGATTGGCCCTGTACCGGCTGCTAGCCTGGGGTGCCGGTCGGGACAGCACGCAGAAGCGTCGCTCTCAAGTCCCGGCGAAACGTCATCCCCTACGGGGGACCGACCGGAGGAGGTGGGGCTGCGGTGGATCCAAGTCGACCGTGCAGTACCAACCGCTCTTCCGCTCGACAGCTTTCCTCTGTGATCTGACGCCTTCTCGGTCAAGGCCCCTGGCATTTCGCACGACGGAAGAGCACTCCCTTTTTGCCTGTCTGTAGCGAACGCCGTCGTCGTGCCCCCGCGGTGCCGCCCGCTTTGCGGACGTGAGCCCACGTCCTCATTCCGGGCTGTTCCACGCCTGCGCCGACGGCCCTCCGTGAAGGAGCCAGCCATGTCGATGATCCGCGACCTGCGCGCCGTCGTGCGCCCGTCCCTGCGCAAGACCAACACCCTGCACAGCAGTTACGACACCACGCGCGACCCGTCCGCCTCCAGCGCGGTCGTCGACTGCGCGGTCTACCGCGACGGCCGCCGTGTCGCCGACGTGGAGGGCACCTGCCGTACGCCGCACGAGGCGATGCTCCGCGTGCGGGAGAAGGGCGGCTTCGCCTGGATCGGCCTCCACGAGCCGACCGAGGAGGAATTCGCCGTCATCGCCCGGGAGTTCGGGCTGCACCCACTGGCCGTCGAGGACGCCGTCCACGCCCATCAGCGGCCCAAGCTGGAGCGCTACGACGACACCCTGTTCACCGTCTTCAAGACGATCCACTACGTCGAGCACGCCGAGCTGACCGCGACCAGCGAGGTCGTGGAGACCGGCGAGGTGATGTGCTTCACCGGCCGGGACTTCGTCATCACCGTCCGGCACGGCGGCCACGGCTCGCTGCGCGCGCTGCGCCACCGGCTGCAGGATGACCCCGAGCTCCTCGCCAAGGGCCCTTCCGCGGTGCTGCACTCCATCGCCGACCACGTCGTCGACGGGTACATCGCGGTGGCGGCCGCGGTGCAGGACGACATCGACGAGGTGGAGATCGAGGTCTTCTCCACGCCGGACAAGGGCAGTCCACGCGGCTCGGACGCGGGCCGGATCTACCAGCTCAAGCGCGAGGTGCTGGAGTTCAAGCGGGCCGTCTCGCCGCTGCTGCGCCCGATGCAGCTGCTCAGCGAGCGGCCGATGCGGCTGATCGACCCGGACATCCAGAAGTACTTCCGGGATGTCGCCGACCACCTGGTCCGGGTGCAGGAAGAGGTCATCGGCTTCGACGAACTGCTCAACTCGATCCTCCAGGCCAACCTGGCGCAGGCGACCGTCGCGCAGAACGAGGACATGCGCAAGATCACCTCCTGGGCGGCCATCATCGCCGTACCGACGATGATCTGCGGCGTCTACGGCATGAACTTCAAGCACATGCCGGAGCTGCGCTGGACGTACGGCTACCCGATGGTCCTGGGCTTCATCGGCGTGGTCTGCTTCTCCATCCACCGCATGCTCAAGCGCAACGGCTGGCTCTGAGACCACCGCCCCGGGGCCCGTCTAAGCTCTGCCCCATGACTGCTGCTGACACGCTGCTCGGACCGGCCCTCGTCGAGGAGGCCACCAAGAAGTCGGGCCTCATCTGGGTGCGCGGCACCGGTCCCGCGCGGGCGCTGTGGCACGTATGGCACGAGGGGGCGGCGCATCTCGTCGGGGACGGTCCCGGCGAGCAGCCGCTCCCGGCCGGTCTCACCGACGGCGCCACCGCGGAGGTGACCGTACGCAGCAAGGACAAGGGCGGCCGTCTCGTCGCCTGGTCGGCGTCGGTGACGCAGCTCGCCCCGCACTCCGAGGAATGGGAGGCCTCGGTCGCCGAGCTCAAGGGCAAGCGGCTCAACGCTCCCGACGCCGAGCAGATGCCCGAGCGGTGGGCGCGCGAGTGCCGGATCATCACGCTGACCCCGCTCGACTCCCGTACGGAACTGCCCGCCACCTCGGGGGCGGCGGCCCCGCTGCCCACCACCGCGACCACCCGGCTGCCGGTGCCGGCCGGGCTGCCGAAGCTGCTGAAGAAGTCCCTGCGCAGGCCGTAGCGGGCCAGGCCTCAGGAGGTCGACTTCGGCAGCTGCTGCCCGTAGTCGACGGTCTCGTCCTCGGCCGGGGCCGCCAGCGCGAAGTCCTTGCCCCAGTCGGCGAGCTCGATGACACCCCCGCCACCGCCCCGGGCGAAACTCAGGGGGTACGGGGCGCCCTCCAGCGACACGTCCAGGGCTCCGCCGTCACCCTCACCGCCCAGGATCCGGATGGTGCGCACCCCGCCGACCTTGTCGCGGTCGCCCTTGCCGACCTCGCCGTGCAGCGTGAGCAGCCCGTCGAGCAGCACCTTCTTGTCCGTGAAGCCGCGCAGCTGCTTGTACGTGGGGTCGTCCTCGGGGACCTTCACGTACTTGTCGTCGAGCTTGTCGGCGGCAGCGCCACCCGCGTCGCCCTTCGCCCCGGCCTCCGCCTTCTTCGCGTCGTCGTGGCTCCAGAAGCCGGCGCCGGCCTTGAGGTAGAGCTCGTCACCGATCCGCAGCAGTTCGAAGGTGCTGTTCCTGGAGGTGACGGATCCCACGCCGCCCTTGTTCTTGAGCCGCATGTCGATCTTGTACGTACCGCCCTTGCTCACCAGCGTCCCGGCCAGCCGGACCGCGTCGGCGGAGTCCGCCGCCGTCTGCGCCTTCTTCTCGATCTCCGGCCCGGTCAGTCTGCCGACGCCGTTGGTCCCCTCGTCCGGATCCTCACCCGCGCACGCGGTCAGCACCGCGGTCAGCCCGGCGCAGAGCACCAGGGCGAGGGTGGCGGTCCGGCGGCGGGCCCGGACGGGCGGGACGAAAGAGGTCACGGGCGCACTTGCCTCTCAGCTGCATGGCGGGGGGTGGCAGACGGCAGCGTACCCGTGCCGCCTACGTCTTCCGGCAGAGAGCCGTACGGACGGTTCGCCGAGGCGACACGTAGCGGTACGGGCTAGCCTGATCACGTCATAAGGGTGCAAGAACTGTCGGAACCGAGCCCGGCCGCGGACGAGGAGGCGCAGGCATGGCACCAGGCACGCCCCGCGTCTTCGTCTCGCACCTGTCCGGCGTACCGGTCTTCGACCCCAACGGTGACCAGGTGGGACGCGTCCGCGACCTGGTCGCGATGCTCCGGGTCGGCGGACGGCCGCCCCGGCTGCTCGGCATCGTCGTCGAGGTGGTGAGCAGGCGCCGGATCTTCCTCCCGATGACCCGGGTCACGGGCATCGAGTCGGGGCAGGTGATCACCACCGGCGTGGTCAACATGCGGCGCTTCGAACAGCGGCCCACCGAACGTCTGGTGCTCGGCGAGTTCCTCGACCGGCGGGTCAGCCTGGTGGAGACCGGCGAGGAGGTCACCATCCTGGACGTGGCCATCCAGCAGTTGCCGGCCCGCCGTGACTGGGAGATCGACAAGTACTTCGTCCGCAAGGGCCGGGGCGGGGCGCTGCGCCGCAAGGGCGAGACGCTGACCGTCGAGTGGTCGGCCGTCAGCGGCTTCTCGCTGGAGGAGCACGGTCAGGGCGCGGAGTCGCTCGTCGCCACGTTCGAGAAGCTGCGCCCCACCGATGTGGCCAACGCCCTGCACCACCTGTCCCCGAAGCGGCGGGCGGAGGTCGCCGCCGCGCTGGACGACGACCGGCTCGCCGACGTCCTGGAGGAGCTCCCCGAGGACGACCAGGTGGAGATCATCGGCAAGCTCAAGGAGGAGCGCGCGGCGGACGTCCTGGAGGCCATGGATCCCGATGACGCGGCGGACCTGCTCTCCGAACTGCCCGAGGCGGACAAGGAGCGTCTGCTGACGCTGATGCGTCCGGACGACGCGGCCGATGTGCGGCGCCTCATGTCGTACGAGGAGCGGACCGCGGGCGGTCTGATGACCACCGAGCCGATCATCCTGCGTCCGGACGCGACGGTCGCCGACGCGCTGGCCCGGGTCCGCCAGTCCGACCTGTCCCCCGCGCTCGCCGCGCAGGTGTACGTGTGCAGGTCGCCGGACGAGACGCCGACGGGCAAGTACCTGGGCACGGTGCACTTCCAGCGGCTGCTGCGGGACCCGCCGTTCACCCTGGTCAGCTCGCTCGTCGACAGCGACCTGGTGGCGCTGCCCCCGGACACCCCGCTGTCGGTCGTGACGAGCTATCTGGCGGCGTACAACATGGTCTCGGTGCCCGTGGTGGACGAGAGCGGCTCGCTGCTGGGCGCGGTGACGGTGGACGACGTCCTGGACCACCTGCTGCCCGACGACTGGCGGGAGACCGACTTCCACGGCCGCGAGGGGGTGCCCGGTGACCGGTGAGGACCGCTCCAGGGCGTCGAACGGCTCGACGGCGCTGACCCGCACCCCCCGGGCCCGGCTCGATCTGCCGAAGGCCCCGCGCCGGCGGCTGCTGCCGGAGTACGATCCCGAGGCGTTCGGCCGGTTCTCGGAGCGCATCGCGCGCTTCCTGGGCACCGGGCGGTTCATCGTCTGGATGACGCTGATCATCATCGTGTGGGTGGTGTGGAACATCTTCGCGCCGGGGAACCTGCGGTTCGACGAGTATCCGTTCATCTTCCTGACCCTGATGCTGTCGCTCCAGGCCTCGTACGCGGCCCCGCTGATCCTCCTCGCGCAGAACCGGCAGGACGACCGCGACCGGGTCACCCACGAGCAGGACCGGAAGCAGAACGAGCGCTCCATCGCCGACACCGAGTACCTGACCAGGGAGATCGCCGCGCTGCGGATGGGCCTCGGGGAGGTCGCCACACGCGACTGGATCCGCTCCGAACTGGAGGACCTGGTGAAGCACCTGGAGGAGCGGCAGGCGCTGCGGGCCGCCGAGAGTGACGAAGACCGCTGAAAGAGCTACCCGCGCGTAGCGACGGGCGCCGTACCATCGTCCGTATGGCTACGGAAGACGCGGTGCTTGAGGCACTGGCGACAGTGAACGACCCGGAGATCCACCGCCCGATCACCGAACTCGGCATGGTGAAATCGGTCGAGATCGATCCTGACGGTGTGGTCGCTGTCACGGTGTATCTCACCGTCTCCGGCTGCCCGATGCGCGAGACGATCACCAAGAACGTGACGGACGCGGTGGCCCGCGTCGAAGGTGTGTCGCGGGTCGAGGTCACGCTCGACGTGATGAGCGACGAGCAGCGCAAGGACCTCGCGACCTCGCTGCGCGGCGGCACGGCGGAACGCGAGGTGCCCTTCGCCAAGCCCGGTTCGCTGACCCGGGTGTACGCGGTCGCCTCCGGCAAGGGCGGTGTCGGCAAGTCCTCGGTGACGGTGAACCTCGCGGCGGCGATGGCGGCCGACGGCCTCAAGGTCGGCGTCGTGGACGCGGACATCTACGGGCACAGCGTGCCCCGGATGCTCGGTGCGGACGGCAAGCCGACCCAGGTCGAGAACATGATCATGCCGCCGTCCTCGCACGGCGTGAAGGTCATCTCCATCGGCATGTTCACCCCGGGCAACGCCCCGGTCGTCTGGCGCGGCCCGATGCTGCACCGCGCGCTCCAGCAGTTCCTCGCCGATGTGTACTGGGGCGACCTGGACGTCCTGCTGCTCGACCTGCCGCCGGGCACCGGTGACATCGCGATCTCCGTGGCCCAGCTGGTGCCGAACGCGGAGATCCTGGTCGTCACGACACCCCAGCAGGCCGCGGCCGAGGTGGCCGAGCGGGCCGGCTCGATCGCCGTCCAGACCCACCAGAAGATCGTCGGTGTCGTCGAGAACATGTCGGGCATGCCGTGCCCGCACTGCGACGAGATGGTCGACGTGTTCGGCTCGGGCGGCGGCGCCCGGGTGGCCGAGGGGCTGACGAAGACGGTCGGCGCCGAGGTTCCGGTGCTCGGCTCCATCCCGATCGACGTACGGCTGCGTGAGGGCGGCGACGAGGGCAAGCCCGTCGTGCTCTCCGACCCCGACTCCCCGGCCGGCAAGGCCCTGCGCTCCATCGCGGAGAAGCTGGGCGGCCGTCAGCGCGGCCTGTCCGGCATGTCCCTGGGCATCACCCCGCGCAACAAGTTCTGACCCGCTACGCACTGGTGCCGGGGACCGTCCGGTCCCCGGCACCAGTGCGTCGTTCCCGGGCCCGCCGCGCGGCTACGCGTACGTCGTGATGTCGCCGACGACCGAGAACCCGAGCCCGTACGCGCTCATCCCCCGCCCGTACGCCCCGATGTGCACACCCCGCGCCGACCCGGCCAGTACCCAGCCGAACTCGGACTCGCGGTAGTGGAAGGGCACCGGCACACCGTCGACGGGCAGGGACAGCGCCGACCACGCGGGGCCGTCCAGGTCGTCGGCGAGCTCGAACGCCGTCTCCGTCTGCTGGTCCAGCCAGTCGTCGCGCAGGGTGTGGTCCATCTGCGGGGGCCAGGTGCAGGCGAGCAGGCCGGAGCCGGCCAGCCACGCCGCGGAGGAGACCGTCGTCGCGTCCAGGACCCCCGTGCCGTCGCCGCTGCGCCGCACCGGGCTGCTGGCCACGGTCACGACGACCGCGAACCTCTGCTTGTCCGCACCGGAGTCGCCGCTCCGTGCCAACGGTTCGTCACCATGACCGGTGGAACCGTGCTGCACCGTGCCGTCCGCCGCGGTGCCCACCTGCATCAGCCAGCGGGGCCCGGTGAAGGCCTCGTCCAGTCCGTACCAGGGGAACGGCGCGCGCAGATAGCCGTCGACCGTGAGCCGGGCCGCCGGCACCCCCTCCGCCGTGGCTGTGTCCGGCGCACCTTCCGCGCCCACCCGACTCGTTGTCTCCATCTGCCCGGCCGCCTCCTCGATCGTCAAGGTCCGGAGCGGCCCACCCCCCTCGGGCGTACTCACAACCGGACAGATGGAGAATAGCCATACCGTCCGGATGAGCCGGGATTGACGGGTCTCAGGTGGCGTCTGCGTCGAACGGCGGGTGATCGGTCTTCGTGGGCTGCTCACGCTTCTTGAGCAGGTCGGGGGCGCCCGGCGAGCCGTTTGCCGCGGTGACCGAGGCACCGCCCGACACAGCGCTCTTCGCCTCGACGGCGGGAGTCTCGCGCCCGTTCACCGCGTCGGTGACCTCGGCGACCTCCTTGCGGAGGTCGAAGCTCTCGCGGATCTCCTTCAGCCCGAGATCGTCCTTGCCGTCCATGAGCTGCTTGCGGACGAACGTCTTCGGGTTCAGGTCCTCGAACTCGAAGTCCTTGAACTCCGGGCCGAGCTCCGTGCGGATGTCTTCCTTGGCACTCTCCGAGAACTCCCGGATCTTGCGGATGAAGCGCGAGGCGTCCTGGATGACCTTGGGAAGCTTGTCCGGGCCGAAGATGAGCACGCCGATGACGGCGAGCGTCACCAGCTCGAGTGCACCTATGTCATTGAACACCTTGCGGCTCCTCGTGTTCTCCGCGACCAGGTCGGATGAGGTCCGGACCCGGCCCACGGTACCCGGCGAAACTGTCCGGACGGTAGCTCCCCATGGCCATCACGTGCCCGTTGCCGAACCGAGCGTCAAAGTCATGGACAGGTCTTTACCTCCGCGGGTCAGCGTGAGCTTCAGCTGATCGCCCGGCCGGTGCGAGCGGATCTTCACTATCAGCTCCTCACCGCTGTGCACCCGCCTGCCGTTCACTTCGGTGATGACGTCCCCCGGCCGGATGCCCGCCTTCGCCCCGGGTCCTCCCTCGGTGACGGAGGACTTGCCGTCGGCGCCCTCGGCCCCGACCTTGGCACCGTCCCCGGTGTACTTCATGTCGAGGCTCACCCCGATCACCGGATGGGTGGCCTTCCCGGTGTTGATGAGCTCCTCGGCGACGCGCTTGCCCTGGTTGATCGGGATGGCGAAGCCGAGACCGATGGAGCCGGCCTGGCCGCCCTCGGTCGTCGAACCGCTGTCCGCGGCGCGGATGGCGCTGTTGATCCCGATCACGTGCGCGTCGGTGTCCACCAGCGGGCCGCCGGAGTTGCCCGGGTTGATCGGGGCGTCGGTCTGGAGCGCGTCGACGTAACTGATGTCACTGCCGTCGCCCTTCTCGCCGCCCGCGGTGATCGGCCGGTCCTTGGCGCTGATGATGCCGGACGTGACGGTGTTGGACAGGTCGAAGGGGGCGCCGATGGCCACCACCGGGTCCCCGACCTGCACGTTGTCGGAGTTGCCCAGGGGCAGGGGCTTCAGCCCCGAGACGCCGCTGACCTTGACCACGGCCAGGTCGTAGCCGCTGTCCTTGCCGATGATCTCGGCGCTCGCCGTCTCGCCGCCGCTGAACGTCACGGTGATCTCGCCGGAGGAACCGGCCGGGGCGACCACGTGATTGTTGGTCAGGATGTGGCCCTGGTCGTCGAGGACGAAGCCGGTGCCGGTGCCCGATTCGGTGCTGCCGCTGACATGCAGGGTGACCACGCTGGGCAGGGCGCTCGCCGCGATGCCCGCGACGCTGTCGGGGGCGCGTCCGCCTCCGTTGCGCTCGTCCTGGTTCAGCTCGACCTGGTGGAAGCCACCGTTGCGCTCTATGTAGGCGCCGATGCCGCCGCCGACGCCGCCTGCCACCAGGGCCAGGAGCAGTGCGCCGACGAGGACCGGCCCGCGCCGGTTCCTGCGGCGTCCCTCGGGGCCGGCCGGGGGTCCGGGGTGCGTGATGAGCGGCTGCCGGGGCGCGCCCCAGGGGTCGTACTGGAGCCACTGCGGAGACGGGGAGTGGGGCTGCGCCTGAGGGTGGGCGGCGGTCCGGCCCGGGATCTGCGGATGCGCCGGCGGCGCGGGCGGAGTCCCGTACGCGGGGGCGGGAGCGGGCAGGGCCGCCATCCCGGAACCGTTCGTCCCCGCGTAGGCCGGGGGGACGGGGGTGCCGTGCGCCGGGGTCGGCCGCTGCACGGGCGGTGCGGGCGCCCAGGGGCCGGGACCGCCGTAGGGCGGTGTGCCGTACGGGTCGGGCTCGTGGAGCGGCTGCGCGGCCTGCGGCGCGGGGGCCGGGGCCTCGGTCGGCGGGGTCTGTGCTGCTGCCGCGGCCCCGGGTGCCTCGGCCGGGGCCTCGTGCGCCACGGCCGCAGGTGCGTCGCTCACAGCCGGAGCGTCTGCCTGGACTCCTGCCGGAGCGTCCGTCGGGACATCTGCCGGAGCGTCTGCCGGCGGCATCGCGTCCTCGACGGACGACGGCTCCTGCGGCGCGGTGTGCGCGCTGCGTCCCGGCGTGGGCCGGCTCCACCACTTCGCCTTCGGCTCGGTGGTCTTCCCGTCGTCCATGCTCTCCCCGCAACTGCCGCAACCGGCCTCTGCACACCCCGGCAGGGGCGTCCCTCCGGAAATCCTGCCGGAATTCAACCAGGTTTACGGATGCCCTGCGCAGCCCCGTACACAGACCTTCATCAGCGACGGGGCGAAAGCGGCAGGCCGTGATCGGCGGGGGCCGCCGCGCCGGCGGCCGTTGTGGGGGTCCGGGACGGCTCCGCGGAGGGCGGGGCGGGTTCGGCCGGGGAGAGTCCGCTGCCGAGGGCGCGCGTGAAGAGAGGGTTGCTCGCGTCGGGGCGTATCAGTGCGGGCGCGGACACGGTCGACTGGACGGGAAGGGCGAACGGGTTCCTGTTGAGGGCGTCGGCGCCGAGCAGGGAGGGCGCGGAGGAGAACGCCAGCGGCGCCGCGTTCACCGCGAGCGAGAACGGGCGGTCGGCGCCGGCCGCGGCGAGCGTGCCATGGCTGCCGCCTCCGCGCCGGCTGACGGTGCCGCTCGCCGCACGGGCCTCGGCGTCGAGCGGGGCCACGGTACGGCCCGGACCCTCGGCCCGGGTGGAGGTCTCTGTGCCGCTGTCCGTCGGCAGGGCGCCGCCGAGTGCGATGGCGGCGAGGGAAACGGCGCTGGCGGCCGCGAAGGCGAACCGGCGTCCCCGCCACGGCGAGCGCTCGGGCTCGCGGCCGACCTCATGGATCCGGAAGACGGAACCGCCGGAACCGGCGGGCAGCACGGCCGTCGAGCCGTGCAGAGCCGGAAGACAGCCGAAGCCGGGCGCCGGGGAACCGGCCGGGGCCGCCTGGGCACGGCTGCCCGAGGGCCGCATCACGGGAAAGACCCCGTCACCGAAGCGTCCTGACTCACCCGTCGGTCTTCCCCGACCGACGTCGTCACCACCGGGTCCACCGGGAAGGCCCTGGAGCCGGGCGAGGAAGCCCTCGGAGGGCGAGGGCGGGGCCGACTGCGCGAAGACACTCTTCAGGCGCCGCTGGGCGGCGGCCTCGGCCTTGCACTTGGCACAGGTCGCGAGGTGCGCGAGCACCCGGTCGCGGGCGTCGTGCTTCAGCTCGCCGTCGACAAGCGCGGCGAGGCGGTCCCCCAGGTGTTGTTCCGCGGAGGTCGGACCTGTGCCACTCACGCCGTTCCGCCCTCCCCCGAGACGAGTGCGCCCGTCAGCGAGCGCTGCTCGGCGCGGGCTTCGGGCGAACGGTGCCGCAGCGCCTTGCGCAGGTGCGAGCGCCCGCGGTGGATACGGCTGCGCACGGTGCCGAGCTTCACGCCGAGTGTCGCGGCGATCTCCTCGTACGAAAGACCCTCGATGTCACAGAGCACGACCGCGGCCCGGAATTCGGGCGCGAGGGTGTCCAGCGCCTGCTGGACGTCCGCGTCGAAGTGGGTGTCGTTGAAGACCTGCTGCGGTGACGGCTCACGGCTCGGCAGCCGCTCGGCGGCGTCGTCCCCGAGGGAGTCGAAGCGGATGCGCTGCTTGCGGCGGACCATGTCCAGGAACAGATTGGTCGTGATGCGGTGCAGCCAGCCCTCGAAGGTGCCGGGCGTGTACGTCGACAGCGAACGGAACACCCGGACGAAGACCTCCTGGGTGAGGTCCTCGGCGTCGTGCTGGTTACCCGTCAGTCGGTAGGCAAGGCGGTAGACACGACCGCTGTGCGTGCTGACGATCTCTTCCCATGAGGGCGGCGTCCACGCCTGGGAGTCCGCATCTGAGGCGAAGGTCGCGGTCGGTGCGGAGGCGTTGGAAGAACGGTCAGCAATGTTGGTCACGGATTTCGGCTCACCCGCCGACCTGAGGAAGCGCCGCAGCACTCCTCTCCGATCCACAGGCGCAGCCGCACCTCCCCTATCGGCTCTGGTGGTGTCCAGTGGAGCCCCTACCATAGCCACCTCGCCCGTTAGCTCCGTATAAGCCTTTTTCCTGCTGGGGCCGGGGATCTCCCCGGAACCTCGCCCGCCGGTCCGATGCCCGGTCCATGGGCCCGATCCACGCGCTTTCCCCCGCCCTTCCCTAACGCCCGGTCCCATCTGCGGGTTCCCGGGTGCAGCGGATACAGTCACCGTTGCGCCAACTACGGGGACAGGAGAGGGTCATCACCGCCAACCGGCAGACGAGCTGGGCGTTCGCCGACGCCTTTGTCCCCGAGGACGAAGCACTGCGCTGGGCCCGGGACCGGGCACGGGACGCGGGGCTCCGCTCGGTCTCGCCAGGCACCGGCTCCGCGCTGCGCCTGCTTGCCGCCACGACGGACGCCAAAGCGGTGGCCGAGATCGGCACCGGGACGGGCGTGTCCGGCCTCTACCTGCTGCACGGCATGCGGCCCGACGGGGTGCTGACCACGGTCGACCCGGAACCCGAACGTCAGCAGTTCGCCCGCGAGGCGTTCCGCGCGGCAGGTTTCGCCGCCAACCGGGCCCGCTTCATCCCCGGCCGGGCCCTCGACGTGCTCCCTCGGCTGGCGGACGGCGGATACGACCTCGTGTTCTGTGACGGCGACCGGCTGGAGAGCCTGGACTGCCTCGCTGAATCGTTGCGCCTGCTGAGGCCCGGTGGCCTGGTCTGTTTCGAGGGCGTCTTCGCGGACGGCCGTACGGTCGACTCCGCCGCCCAGCCCGCGGAGGTGCTGCGCCTGCGCGAGCTGCTGCGTGCGGTCCGCGAGAGCCAGGAGCTGATGCCGACGCTGCTGCCGGTGGGCGACGGTCTCCTCTGCGCGGTACGACGCGGCTGATCCCTGCGGGCGTCGGCACGGCGCCTCATCCCCCGCGGAACACCACTGCCCCGGCACGGAGACCGTGCCGGGGCAGTGGTGAAGTGTGGGCGCCTCTGTCAGCCGACGACCTTCTTGAGGGCATCGCCGAGTGCATCGGCCTCGTCCGGAGTCAGCTCCACCACAAGCCGACCGCCGCCTTCGAGCGGAACGCGCATGACGATGCCCCGCCCCTCCTTTGTCACCTCGAGCGGGCCGTCGCCCGTCCGCGGCTTCATGGCCGCCATGCTCGTTCCCCTTCCTGAAACCAGCTCATCGCAACCGGCGGCCCCATGACAGGCGCTGCCTCACCGGCATCGAACACATTGCTTCCAGGCCATTATCCCGCATCACAGACCCCGATGACCAACATCGCTCTGCATCGCTTGCGCAACGCGCTCACTCAAAACCACCCAATTCGGCGATCCGACTGCGATACTCCGTCCCCTTCCACCCCGCATCGGGGCGGAATTGTTAGACGCAGGTCACATGTTCGCCTCCGCCGAAGTCCGCCATGCTTGCCTGGACAGGCATGCTGGACAAGGCACCGAGGGGACCCGCACATGGCCGATCACGACGACACCGTGCGCTACGAAGTGAGCGACGGGCTCGCGACGATCACGATCAACCGCCCCGACGCGATGAACGCGATGAACACCGCGGCGAAGGTGGCCCTGCGCGACGCCCTGCGGTCGGCCGGCGCCGACACCGCTGTGCGGGCGGTTCTGCTCACCGCGGCCGGCGGGCGCGCCTTCTGCGTCGGCCAGGACCTCAAGGAACACCTCTCCAAGCTGGCCGAGGCCCGCGCGTCGGGCGGCGGCAACGCGCTGAGCACCGTGCAGGAGCACTACAACCCGATCGTGCGGGCGCTCACCGAGATGCCGAAGCCGGTCGTCGCCGGGGTCAACGGTGCCGCGGCCGGTGCGGGCTTCGGTTTCGCGCTCGCCTGCGACTACCGGGTCGCCGCCGACACCGCCTCGTTCAACACCTCGTTCGCCGGGGTCGCTCTCACGGCGGACTCGGGCGTCTCCTGGACACTGCCCCGGCTCATCGGCCACAGCCGCGCCGCCGATCTGCTGCTCTTCCCCCGCTCCATCTCCGCCCAGGACGCCCATGACCTGGGCATCGTGAACAAGCTGGTGCCCGCCGCCGACCTCGTCGCCGAGGCCACCGCGGTGGCCCGCGCCCTGGCGGACGGCCCGACGGTGGCGTACGCCGCGCTCAAGGAGTCGCTGGCCCACGGGGCCGGTCACACCCTGCGCGAGGCGCTGGAGAAGGAGGACGAACTCCAGACGAGGGCGGGCGCGTCGCAGGACCACGCGATCGCGGTGCAGGCGTTCCTCGACAAGGAGAAGCCGAAGTACCTCGGTCGGTAGAAGGGCCGCGGCCTAGGCGGCGGTGCCGCCGCCGCGTGCCACACAGTCCGCGAGATGGTCGTCGACCAGGCCGCACGCCTGCATCAGGGCGTAGGCCGTGGTCGGGCCGATGAACCGCAGCCCGCGCTTCTTGAGGTCCTTCGACAGTGCCGTGGACTCCGGGGTGACGGCCGCTACGTCCCCGAGGACGCGCGGCACGGGGCGGCTCGCCGGATCGGGGGCGTACGACCAGATCAGCTCGTCCAGCTCGCCGTCCTGCCAGCCGGCGAGCACCTGGGCGTTGGCGAGAGTGGCGTCGATCTTCGCCCGGTTGCGGATGATGCCCGCGTCGGCGAGGAGCCGCTCCCGGTCCGTGTCGGTGAACGCCGCCACCTTCGCGATGCCGAAGCCGGCGAACGCGGCACGGAAACCCTCCCGGCGGCGCAGGATCGTCAGCCAGGACAGACCCGACTGGAACGCCTCCAGGCACAGCCGCTCGAACAGGGCGTCGTCGCCGTGGACCGGGCGGCCCCATTCGGTGTCGTGGTAGACGAGGTAGTCCTCGGTGGACAGGCCCCAGGGGCAGCGCAGTCCGCCGTCGGGCGCCGCTTCGGCGCCGCCGCTCATCGCCCGTCCTCCTCGTCGGGGCGCGGCGCCTGGCGCTGCGGCTCCGGCTCCTCCCAGGGCGCTCGTGGCGCGTCCTCGGGCCGCTTCAGAAGATCGGGACGGCCGGCTCTCATGGCCTGGGCGCCGGCGAGCGCCGACTCCAGCTCCGCGATCCGCGCGTCCCGCTCGGCGAGCTCGGCACCGAGACGGCCCAGCGCGTCGTCCACATCGGCCATCCGGTAGCCGCGGGCGGCGACGGGCAGCCGGAGCGCCTCGACGTCCGCCCGGCCCACCGGGCGCGTCACGGGCAGCGGATCCGTCAGCTGCTCGGGCGCCACGTCCTGCAGGATGGCGCTCTTCCCTCCGCCGACCACCGCGAGGGTGACCGCGGCAACCACCACCACCATCGCGAGCAGCAAGAACCAGAACACGCGTATCTCCCCGGGAGCGGAATTCGTCCGGGTCCGATCGTGCCATGAGGTACTGACAGCCGGTGCCCCGCCCGGCGCGGTCCGCCGTACGGACAGGCGTCCGGTGCGTGTGATCGCGAGATGGCCGGAAGCCGTCGAAGGGGGCGGTGCCCTCCCCTCGCCCTCCCCTGCCTCGCAGGCCGTGGGGGACGAGCCACCAGGGCTTTCGGCCGAGGCGGCCGGCGTGCGTACCGGACGGCGCCGCGGAGCGGACCACGCCGGACGACGTACTAGGGTCGCAGTCGGTCCCGGCGGGAGATCCGCCGGGGGATTCACAGGGAGAGACACGGGATGCGAAGCGGTGCGCTCAGGCTGGGGCGGCGCGAGTTCGGGGCGCACGAGCCGGTGATCATGGCGATCGTGAACCGTACCCCGGACTCGTTCTACGACCAGGGCGCCACCTTCCACGACGAGCCCGCGCTCTCCCGGGTCGAGCAGGCCGTGGCCGACGGTGCCGCGATCATCGACATCGGCGGGGTGAAGGCAGGTCCGGGCGAGGAGGTCACCGCCGAGGAGGAGGCCCGCCGCACCGTCGGATTCGTCGCCGAGGTGCGCCGCCGCCACCCGGACGTGGTGATCAGCGTCGACACCTGGCGCCACGATGTCGGGGAGGCCGTCTGCGAGGCCGGGGCGGATCTGCTGAACGACGCGTGGGGCGGGGTCGACCCGAAGCTGGCGGAGATCGCCGCGCGGTACGGGGCGGGGCTGGTCTGCACGCACGCGGGCGGCGCCGAGCCTCGTACCCGGCCGCACCGGGCCGGGTACGAGGACGTGATGGCCGACATCCTGCGGGTGACCGTGGGGCTTGCCGAACGGGCCGTGGAGCTGGGGGTCCGGCCGGACGGAATCATGATCGACCCCGGTCACGACTTCGGGAAGAACACCCGGCACTCGCTGGAGGCGACACGACGGCTCGGCGAGATGTCGGAGACGGGGTGGCCGGTGCTGGTGTCGCTCTCCAACAAGGACTTCGTCGGCGAGACGCTCGACCGGCCGGTGAAGGAGCGGCTGCTCGGCACGCTGGCCACGACAGCGGTGTCCGCGTGGCTGGGGGCGCGGGTGTACCGGGTCCACGAGGTGGCCGAGACGCGGGACGTCCTGGACATGGTGGCGTCCATCGCGGGGCACCGGGCGCCCGCGGTCGCGCGGCGCGGGCTGGCGTAGCGGCCCGAGGGCGGTACGGGCTGGCGTAGCGGCCCGAGGGCGGTACGGGCTGGCGTAGCGGCCCGAGGGCGGTATCGGCCGGGGCCCGGCCGCGCCCCGGCCGATACCGCGCCTCAGTCGGCCGAGAGGCCGGTTCTCACCGCCCGACCTCCTTCGTCACCAGGTTCACCGCCTCATCCACGTCGTCCGTGACGTGGAACAGCAGGAGGTCCTTCGCGGAGGCCTTGCCCTGGGCCACCACGGTGTCGCGCAGCCAGTCCACCAGACCGCCCCAGTACTCCGTACCGAACAGCACGATCGGGAAGCGGGTGACCTTGCCCGTCTGGACGAGGGTCAGGGCCTCGAAGAGCTCGTCCAGGGTGCCGAGGCCGCCGGGCAGGACGACGAAGCCTTGCGCGTACTTCACAAACATCGTTTTACGGACAAAGAAGTAGCGGAAGTTGACGCCGATATCGACGTGCGGGTTGAGGCCCGACTCGAAGGGCAGCTCGATGCCGAGGCCGACCGAGACGCCCTTCGCCTCCCGCGCTCCCTTGTTCGCCGCTTCCATCGCTCCGGGGCCGCCCCCGGTGATCACCGCGAAGCCCGCGTCCACGAGCGCCCTGCCGATCCGCACGCCCGCCTCGTACTCCGGCGTACCGGCCGGTGTGCGGGCGGAGCCGAAGACGCTGATGGCGCACGGCAGTTCGGCCAGTGCGCCGAAGCCCTCGACGAACTCCGACTGGATGCGCATGACCCGCCACGGGTCGGTGTGCACCCACTCGGAGTCGCCCTCCGAGTCCAGCAGCCGCTGATCGGTGGTGCCGGGCTGCACCTGGTCCCTGCGGCGCAGCACCGGGCCGAGCCGCTGCTCCTCGGGCCTGACCGCGCCTTCGGGGATCTCCGCGCTCTCAGGAATCCGTGCGTCCTCCGGGTTGCCCATGATCTGCTCCCTACGCCGACGTCAGAGCCGCCCTGCGGCGCTCTGTCCCAGGCCAGCGTAGATCCCCGGAGGTTACGGACAGGGGAACGCCCGAGGTCAGGTCGTGAGCCAGGAGCGGAGCCGGTCCTCGCAGTGGGTGATCCGGTCGGTCCGTACGTGCTCGTCGCGCTTGTGCGCGAGGACCGGGTCGCCGGGTCCGTAGTTCACCGCGGGGACGCCGAGGCCGCCGAAGCGCGCCACGTCCGTCCAGCCGAACTTGGGCCTGGCGGTGCCTCCGACGGCGTCCATGAAGGCCTTGGCCGCCGGGTGGGAGAGGCCGGGCATGGCCGCGCCGGAGTGGTCGTCGACGATGAATTCGGCGACGCCGCAGTCCGCGAACACCTCGTGCACATGGGCGATGGCCTGCTCGGCGCTGAGGTCGGGGGCGTAGCGGTAGTTCACGACGACCGTGCAGGCGTCGGGGATGACGTTGTTGGCGACGCCGCCCTCGATCCGTACGGCGTTGAGGCCCTCGTGGTACTCCAGCCCGTCGATCACCGGCTTGCGCGGTTCGTAGGCGGCGAGCCGTTCGAGGACGGGCGCCGCCGCGTGGATGGCGTTGGACCCCATCCAGCTGCGGGCGGAGTGCGCCCGCTCGCCCTCCATGCGGAGGAAGACGCGCAGCGTGCCCTGGCAGCCGCCCTCGACCTCTCCGTTGGAGCCCTCCAGGAGCACGGCGAAGTCGGCCTTCAGCCAGTCGGGGTGGGCATCGGCGATGTGGCCCAGGCCGTTGAGTTCGGCGGCGACCTCTTCGTTGTCGTAGAAGACGAAGGTGAGGTCGCGGTTGGGCTCGGGCACGGTCGCGGCGATCCTCAGCTGGACGGCGACGCCCGACTTCATGTCGGAGCTCCCGCAGCCCCACAGCAGGCCGTCCGCGTCGAGCCTGGAAGGCACGTTGCCGGCGATCGGCACGGTGTCGATGTGACCGGCCAGTACGACGCGTTCGCCGCGGCCCAGGTGCGTCCTGGCGACGATGTTGTTGCCGTGCCGGTCGACGGTCAGGTGCGGAAGGGTCCGCAGCGCCGACTCGATGGCGTCGGCGAGGTCCTTCTCCTCCCCGCTGACCGAGGGGAAGTCGACGAGCCATGCGGTGAGCGCGGGTCCGTCCAGAGTGAGGTCAAGCGTGCTTTCGGCCATGGCTACGACCCTAGTGCCTGCCGTACGGTGGCCCCGTGCCCCGGACCGAAGCCCCCGCCCGCCGACACACCGCCCGCAGCCGCCGTCTGCGCATAGTGGCGGCCCTTGCCGTGCTCGTGGCGGTGGCCGGGTATCTGACCGTGCAGTACGTGACGGGCAGCAAGGGATCCGAGCAGTGCACCGTGCGGTCCGCCGACGGTTCGGCGGGCGAGGAGCGCACCTACCGGATGAGTACGGAGCAGGCGGCGAACGCCGCGACGATCTCCGCGGTCGGCACCACGCGCGGCATGCCGGAGCGCGCGGTGACGATCGCGCTGGCGACGGCGCTGCAGGAGTCCGGGTTGCGCAACCTCGACCACGGCGACCGGGACTCGCTGGGCCTCTTCCAGCAGCGCCCCTCGCAGGGCTGGGGCACCGAGAAGCAGATCCTGGACCCGGTCTACTCGGCCGGGAAGTTCTACCAGCACCTGGCCGAGGTGCCCGGCTACTCCCGGCTGCCGCTCACCGTGGCCGCGCAGCGCGTCCAGCGCAGCGGCTTCCCGCAGGCGTACGCGAAGCACGAGCCGGACGCCGCGCTGCTGGCCGCCGCGCTGACCGGCCGGACGCCGGCGACCCTGAACTGCGAGCCGCCGCGGAGCACGGCGGGGACGGGTGAGATGGCGAAGGTCCGGGCCGCCCTGGTGGGTTCCTTCGGCAAGGACGTACTGCCCTCGGAGAACGCGGCGGACGGGGCCGGCACGAAGACCCCGGTCGCCGCCGGTGCGCGTGCGGGCGTGCTCTCGGTGCCGGTGAACAAGGCCCTCGGATCGGACAAGGGGGGTACGCCGCAGCGCGGCTGGGAGCTCGCGCACTGGGCGGTAGCCCAGTCCGAGGCGCTCGGCATCGTCAAGGTCTCCTACGCCGGCAAGAAGTGGGAGTCGGGGTCGGGCTGGGGGACGGAGCGCAAGGAATCGGACACCGCCGCGATCCGCATACATCTCGCGCGGTAGTACGAACCGTCCCCCGCGCAGGGGGCGCTCGCCCTTGCCGCGCGGACGCCGCGCGGGCTCCCGCACACCGCCCTCCGCGCCCGTCCACCCCCTTGCGGTCAAAGGGAAGCGACGGTCGGCGGGCGGCCGAGGAACGCGTGGTCCGCCCGGGTTCCGCCGTTGCCGATTATGTGACGCGTTACCTGATCTTTACCTCGGTTCACCGCAACCTCTCCCCGCCCCGCGGCGGTTGTCATGGCGTCCGGCCCACGGACACCAGGATTCCCCACCCCGTCGAAGGAGCATCATGTCCCTCCCCCTCGCCCGTCGGATCGCCCGCACCGCACTGCTGATCGCGGCGGGTGCGGCCCCCGTGGTCGGTGCGGCCGGTGTCGCAGGTGCCGCTCCGCTCCCGCAGGCCCCGGAGCTCGGCGGTCTCACCTCCGTCGAGGGCGCCGACCTCGGCAAGGCCGTCGACGCGGCGAAGCCGGCCACCGACGCCGCGAGCGAGGCCGGCGGCAAGGTCGTCGGAACCACGCTGCCGGTCGCGGCCAAGACCCTCGGCGAGACGGGCGCCAAGGCCGCCCCCGCGGCGAAGGGCGTCGGCAAGACCGCCGACGGCGGCGCGACCGACACCCTCGGCAAGGCGACCGGCGCCGTGACCAAGGGCGGCCTCGGCGGTCTGCCCACCCAGGGCCTGCCGATCGGCTGATCCGCACCACGGCGGTAAAGACGCGCGAGGGCCTCGGGAGTGCGCACTCCCGAGGCCCTCGCGCGTGTATGTCCTGCTCGCGGCTCAGCCCAGTCGCTTGACCGCGGCCGCCACGCGTTCGTCGGTCGCCGTGAACGCGACACGTACGAAACGGTCGCCCGCCGGCCCGTAGAAGTCGCCGGGCGCCACCAGGATGCCCAGCTCCGCCAGGTACGCCACGGTGTCCCAGCAGGGCTCGTCGCGGGTGGCCCACAGGTAGAGGCTCGCCTCGCTGTGCTCGATCCGGAAGCCATGGGCCTCCAGGGCCGTACGCAGGGCCGCGCGCCGGTCCGCGTACCGCGTACGCTGCTCCGCCACGTGCGTGTCGTCGCCGAGCGCCGCGACGGTCGCCGCCTGGACGGGGGCGGGCGTCATCATCCCGCCGTGCTTGCGGATCAGCAGCAGCTCGCTCAGTACGGCCGCGTCGCCCGCGATGAAGGCGGCGCGGTAGCCGGCCAGGTTGGAGCGCTTGGAGAGCGAGTGGACGACGACGATGCCCTCGTACGTACCGCCGCAGACGTCCGGGTGGAGCACGGAGACCGGCTCGGCCTCCCAGCCCAGCTCCAGGTAGCACTCGTCACTGAAGACGAGCACGTCGTGCGCGCGCGCCCAGGCGACGATCCGGATGAGCTCGTCCTTGGCCAGGACCCGGCCGGTCGGGTTGGACGGCGAGTTGAGCCAGAGCAGCTTGAGGCCGGCCGGGTCGAGCTCGGTCGGGTCGTCGTACGCGACGGGCTCGGCGCCGCAGAGCCGGGCGCCGACCTCGTACGTCGGGTAGGCGAGCCGCGGGTAGGCGACCTTGTCGCCGGCGCCGAGGCCCAGCTGGGTCGGCAGCCAGGCCACCAGTTCCTTGGAGCCGACGACGGGCAGCACGTTCTCGTGGGCCACCGAGACCGCGCCCAGCCGGCGCTCCACCCAGCCGGTGAGGGCGTCACGCAGTGCGGCCGTCCCCCAGACCGTCGGATAGCCGGGGCTGTCCGCGGCGGCGACGAGCGCCTGCTGGATCAGCTCGGGCACCGGGTCGACGGGCGTGCCGACGGACAGGTCCACGATGCCGTCCGGGTGGCTCTCGGCCGTCGACTTGTAGGGCGCGAGCCTGTCCCAGGGAAAGACCGGGAGGCGGGAGGAGACTGCGGACACGGATCTCTGCTTTCTCGTACGGAGGTTCACGCGAGTGACACGGCGACCGTTCCCGAGGGGGAAACACCTCGGTCCCGCACGGTGACGAGCCGTACGGGACCGGGGTGACGCACGTGCCTGGACGCTGCTACTGGTTCTGCGGCGGCAGTGCGGCGATAAACGCGTGGTCGCGCTCGATCAGACCCAGCTTGGAGGCACCACCCGGCGACCCGAGGTCGTCGAAGAACTCGACGTTCGCCTTGTAGTAGTCCTTCCACTCCTCCGGGGTGTCGTCCTCGTAGAAGATCGCTTCGACCGGACAGACCGGCTCGCAGGCTCCACAGTCGACGCACTCGTCCGGGTGGATGTACAAGGACCGCTGGCCCTCATAGATACAGTCGACGGGGCACTCTTCGATGCAGGCCTTGTCCTTTACGTCGACACAAGGCTGCGCGATGACGTAGGTCACGCTGTCGTTCCTCCTCGGTAGGGCGTTGGCTCTCGCGCGGGAGCGCGGCGTCGTCGATGCCCGCACCTAGTATCTCCGTTCCGGGGCACGATCCGAACAGGAGGGGCGGACAGAGCTGTGGAATTCACCATGGGCGGACGGCTGGAAGTCCGAATTGCACCGGCTGACGTGGGTAAACGAGTATCAGTCCGACGCCTGACCGAGGATGGCCCCCAGGGTCCGAAATTCACCGACACGGTCGGTGTTCTCACATCTTGGAACACAGGTGTGCTCTCCGTCACACCCAAGAACGGTGAGTCCGTCCGGATCCCCGAAACGGCGCTGGTGGCCGGCAAGATCGTACCGGCCGCCCCGGCCCGCCGGCGCGGCCCCTCGGCCTCCTTCGCCGAACTCGCCCCCGTCTACGCACGCGCCTGGCAGCCCGTGGAGAGCGAGCCGCTGGGCGGCTGGCTGCTGCGCGCGGCCGGTGGTTTCACCCGCCGCGCCAACTCCGTCCTTCCGCTGGGCGATCCGGGTATGCCGCTCGGCGCGGCGCTCGGGCGGATCGGGCAGTGGTACGAGGACCGCGGTCTGCCCGCCCGCATCCAGGCCGCGACCGGCGCCGAGGGCACGCAGGAGGAGCTGTGCGCGGCGCTGGAGGGTCACGGCTGGCGGCGCGAGGTGACCGCGGAGGTGCGGATCGCCGCGCTGGCCCCGATCGGCGATCTGGCGGCCGAGGTCTCACGGGTGCGGCTGAGCCGCGCGGTGGACGACGTGTGGTTCTCCCGCTACCAGCGCGTCGGGACGCCGGGCCCGCACGTGGCGGCGGTGCTGAACAGCGGCCCCTCGGTGTGGTTCGCGACTGTGCCGGGCGAGTCCGGCGACAGCGCGCCCGCCGCGATCGGGCGGTGCGTGGTGGACGGGCGGTGGGCCGGCTTCCTGGCTGTCGAGGTGGCTCCGGAGCACCGCCGCAAGGGGCTTGCCACCATGGTGATGACGGCGCTGGCCCGGCAGGCGATGGACGAGGGCGCGTCCGCCGCCTGGCTCCAGGTGGAGGCGGATAACGACGGCGCCCGTGCGCTGTACGACGGCATGGGCTTCGCGACGCACCACCGGTACCACCACTTCGGGGCGGCATAGCGCGATGACGCCCGGGAGCCATGACAGGGACGAGCCGCGCCGGCGGTTCGCCGAGGAGGCGCGGGCGGAGCGGCCCGATCTGGCGCTGCTCTGTCTGCTGCTGGGCGCGGAGGCCGATCCCGCGCTGGACGCGGCCGGGACCGACGCGGCCCAGATCGAACTGGACCGGCTCGCCGGACTGCTGCCGTACGGGCTGTGCGGCGGCCGCGCCTGGGCCTCGGCGCTGGCCGAACTGCTGGGCGAACGATGCGGGTTCGCTGGCTCGTCGGCGGACTACGAGCGACTGGATTCGTCGCTGCTGCACCAGGTGCTGCGGCGGCGGCGTGGGCTGCCGATCCTGCTGTCGGTGGTGTGGATCGAGGTGGCGCGGAGGGCGGGTGCTCCGGTGTACGGGGTGGCGCTGCCGGGTCATTTCGTGGTCGGTTTCGGGGATCCGGCGGAGCGGGTGCTGGCCGATCCGTTCGCCGGCGGGCGGCCGCTGACGGATGAGGACGCGGAGCTGCTGGTGGCGGATGCGACCGGGGAGCCGTTGGAGCCGTGGATGCTGGTGCCGGCGCGACCGCTGGAGATCGTGCTGCGGATCCTGAACAACATCCGGGCGTGGGCGGTGTCCCGCCCGGAACACAACAGCGTGGCGCTGTGGGCGGTGGAGCTGTCGCTGCTCCTGCCGTCGCACCCGGCCAGGCTGCGTTACGAGCGGGCCCAGCTGCTGGTCCAGGGCGGGGAGTTCCTGCGTGGGGCGGCGGAGATGGACGAGTACGCGCAGGTGATCGAGGGCATCGACCCGGCCACCGCCGAGGCGGTGCGCCGGAGTGCGCGGGCGGCCAGGGCAATGCTCAACTGACGGCCGCGCTCACACCGGGGCGACGCCCAACCGACCACCGCACTCACACCGGGGCGACGCCCGCCCGCCTCACCGTGTGCAGCAGGTACTCCTTCCGGTCGAGCGGATTGTGGTCCGTGCGGGAGCGGCGCGGGACGGTGCCGGCGACGGGGCGGTGGGTGTCGAACAACGTCTCCAGCAGCCCTTCGCCCCGGGTGAGACCGGGGAGCCGTTGCTGGAGTTCGTGCACCCGGGAGGCGGGGATCTCACCCTCCAGTACGCAGCGGGCACCGTCGACGGACGGGGGGCCCGGGACGGCCCGCAGATGGGCGAGGACCGGCAGGAGCGGCCCGAGCGTGTCCGTCGGGAGCTCCAGCCGGAAGCGGTGCATCGGCTCGTACACCGTGGTGCCGGCCTGCTGGAGGGCGGCCATCAGCACCAGCGGGGTCAGATTGCGGAAGTCCCCGGCCGTGCTCGACATGGACTTGTCGAACACCGCGTGCGAGTGGCTCTGCCGGGGCCAGTAGCCGGAGTGCGTCATCGTGACCGTGCAGTCGGTGACACGCCATCCGTACAGTCCCTGTCCGAGTGTCTCGACGACGGTTTCCTCGACGGCTCTCATCAGGGAGTACGGCATCGAGCCGAGCTCCACCTCCAACCGGTAGGAGACACCGCTGCCGGGCGGGGCCGGGTCGACGCGCAGTCCGACGGTGGCGAGAAAGGGATTGTCGTCCTTGTCGATGATCTCGAACGCGGCTCCGGTTCCGGACGGCTTTTCCAGGCAGATGGTCGTGGTTCCGCGGAAACCGACATCGATTCCGAATTCGTCAGCGAGCGTTGCCCGGATTACCTCCTTCTGCATTTCGCCGTAGAGCGATACGGAGATTTCCTCGCGGATGTCGTCCTGCCTCAGGTTGATCAACGGATCCTGTTCGGCGAGTTGCGCGAGTGCGAAATGCAGTTCCCCCCGGGAGACGGGCGGGGCCGCCACCACCACGGATTCCAGTGTGGGCGGGGCGAAGTGGTGCCCGGTGGCCGCCGCACGGACATCGCCGACCGCGTCGCCGATCCGGATGTCTCCGAGTCCCCGGAGCTTCGCGATCTGCCCCGGACCGGCCGACGCGGCCTCGGCGTCCGCGCCGTCGGCGAAGACCCGGATGCCGGTCACCTTGCCCTCGGACACATCGCCCGGCCCGTGGCCGAACGTCAGCCGGTCGCGGGTGCGTACGGTCCCCGAGAACATCCGGGCCCAGGCCAGCTTCTCACCGGCCCGGCCGCGTTCGACCTTGAAGACGGTGCCGGAGACCGGCCCCTCCGCCTCGCCGCCGGCCGCGGGCAGCAACTCCCTGATCCCGCCGGTCAGTGCGGTGATACCGGCGCCGGTGACGGCGGAGCCGAAGTACACGGGGTGGACGAGTGCCTGCCCGGTCTGCGCCGCCAGTTCCGCGCGGAGCCGGGCGGGTGCGAGCCCCTCGCCGCCCTCGACGTACGCGGCCAGCAGGGCGTCGTCGTGCTCGGTGAGCACGTCGGTGAGCCTGCCGGTGAGACGGGGGTCGTCGTCGGCGTACGGCACGCTGCGGGCATCGCGGGTGCCGATCCCGGTGACGGCCGGTCCCATCGCGACCGCGTACGGCGTGAGCTTCTCCGCGATTTCGCGCAGCACCTGCGCGTACCCGGCTCCGGCCCGGTCGGTCTTGTTCACGAAGACGAGCGTGGGAATGCGCAGGCGCTGGAGCGTCCGCATCAGTACGCGGGTCCGGGCCTGGACGCCCTCCACGGCGGAGATGACCAGGACCGCGCCGTCGAGCACGCTCAGCACCCGCTCCACCTCGGCGATGAAGTCCGGGTGGCCGGGCGTGTCGATCAGGTTGACGGTGACATCGTCGAGGGCGAACGAGACGACCGCGGACTTGATCGTGATGCCGCGCTGCCGTTCGAGGGCGAGGGAATCGGTCTGTGTGTTCCCGTCGTCGACGCGGCCGATCTCGTCGATGATTCCGGCGGTGTGAAGCAGCCGCTCGGTCAGGCTCGTCTTACCGGCGTCGACATGCGCCAGAATGCCAAGATTCAGCGTGTGCACAGAACTCCATGTTCTCAGGGGTGAGGTGAATTCCCGTCGAGACGAACATGTGAGATCGGCGCATCGATATCTCCTGGTTCTGTCGGCTGTTGCCGCGAGTACAACAGCGGGCCGGACGGCGGTGCAACTCATTTACGGGATGCCGCGAGTGCGGCCGCGCGGTGAGACCCCGTCAGCGAACGAGGGATACGGCGGGGGCCAAACCTCTCCCCGGCGCGGCGTGCCGTCCAACGGGTGATTATCCGTTCTCCGCCACTCGATGAGCCCATGCCGTAGCTCGAATGCGGGCTTCTCCGATGGCGCGCTCCGGACTCCGGGCTGACGGTGGTTCACGTAGCCACTGCGCCACTCCGAGTCGATACTCCATCACTCTTCGCAGTCGCGACGAAAGGAAACGTGTTCAGATGCGCTCTGCCCGCACACTGTTCGCTTCGGCCGCCGTCACAGCGGTCCTCACGATCACGGCCCCCTCCGCCTACGCCATGACGGCCGGCGACTGGGAGCACGACAGCGGCTCGTCCTCCAGCAGCGAGGACGGTGGCTGGAAGAAGGACAAGCCCAACGGTGGCGTCCACACCGGCGGCGGCGCCCTGGCGTCGACGGTCACCGGCGACGAGCACGGCAAGTCGGACGACGAGGGCTGGAAGAAGGACAAGCCCCACGGTGGCGTGCACACCGGCGGCGGCGCCCTGGCGATGACGGTCGCCAAGGAATGGCAGCCCGGCAACGACGAAGAGGGCGGCTCCTCCGACTGGAAGAAGGACAAGCCCAACGGCGGCGTCCACACCGGCGGCGGCGCCCTGGCGATGACGGTCGCCAAGGAATGGCAGCCCGGCAACGACGAAGAGGGCGGCTCCTCCGACTGGAAGAAGGACAAG
>NZ_JBVHOQ010000047.1:0-7417 GCF_055568375.1 Streptomyces sp. NPDC026062 | reverse complement strand
AAGCCCAACGGCGGCGTCCACACCGGCGGCGGCGCCCTGGCGTCGACGGTCGCCAAGGAATGGCAGCCCGGCAACGACGAAGAGGGCGGCAAGACCGAGAAGGCCGAGAAGTCCGACAAGGCCGCGAAGAGCGAGAAGACCGAGAAGAGCGACGAGGGCTGGAAGAAGGACAAGCCCAGCGGCGGCGTGCACACCGGTGGTGGCGCGATGGCCATGACCGGCGGCGGTCTGGCGGCCGGTTCGCTGCTGCTCCTCGGCGGTGTCGGTGTCGGCGCGTACAAGGTGCGCCGCCGTCAGGCGGCGGGCGGCGCGATGGCCTGACCCGGCCGCACCGCGAGCCGGTCGCTTCGCTGTCGCGGCCGCCGTCCTTCCGGACGGCGGCCGCGGCACCTTCGTTTTCCCCGGGTCCCTCCCCCGGTCCGGGCCCGGGTTTTCCGTCCCGTCCTGTACCGGCCGGGACGGGAAACCCGGGCCCGAGGGGAAAGCCCCGGCCCTGGCGGAGAAGTCCCGGCCCGGACGGGAAGTCCCGACCGGGGACGGGGAAGCCCCGGACCGGCGGAAGACCCAGGCCCGGACGGGGAAGCCCCCTGCCCCACGCCACCACCCCCACCTCCCCGCACGGACGAAAGGCACATTCCCATGGCCGCCCCGCAGTCGCCCGGTTCCCCCGCCTCCCCGCCTTCCTCCGACACCGTCACGCTCGGCCGCGCGCTGCTCTGGCCCGCCGCAGTGGCCGGGCTCGGCATGCTCCTGATCTACAACTCCATCGGCCCCTCGGCCGACGACAAACCACCCGCACCGCTCGCCGCCGCTGCGCCGGCCGCCCCGGCCCCCGCGGCTCCGGCCCCCGCTGCCTCCCCACCGGCCGCCGCCGTCCCCCAGCAGGTCACCCCCACCACCGCCCCCACCCCCACCACCGCCCCGGGCCTGTCCCGTTCCGTGCCGACCCGGCTCAAGATCCCGGCCATCGCGGTGGACGCCCCCTTCACCCCGCTGTCGATCGGCGCCTCCGGCCGCCTGGACGCCCCTCCGCCGAACGACAAGAACCTGGTCGGCTGGTTCAAGGGCGGTGTGACGCCGGGCGAGCGCGGGGCCTCGATCGTGGCGGGCCATGTCGACACGATGACCGGCCCCGCCGTCTTCCTCCAGCTGCGCTTCCTGCGCCCCGGGGCGACGGTCGACATCAAGCGTGCGGACGGCACGGTGGCCACGTTCAAGGTCGACACCGTCGAGACGTTCAGCAAGGCCAAGTTCCCCGACAAGCGGGTCTACGCCGACACTCCGGACGCCCAGCTGCGTCTGATCACGTGTGGCGGCACCTACGACAAGAAGGCCAAGGACTACGAGGACAACGTGGTCGTGTTCGCGCACCTCGACTCGGCCAAGAAGGGCTGAGCCGCCGTGCTCCCCGGCGGAAATGCCCGTGCGCCGGGCCGTGGGGCGCTGCTAGCGTCCCCCGTATGAAGAAGCGCGCTGCCATGACGACGACGCCGGAGAGTGTCCCGGCGCGCTGACTGATGACCAGTCCGAAGCCCCGGGGCGAGTGCCCCGGGGCTTCTGCTTGCGGTCACTCGCCCTCCGTACGCGAGGAGACCGCCATGCACGACCACCGCAGGCTCGGCCGCGAGCTGGAGCTGTTCGACACCGACCCGCTGATCGGCGCGGGGCTCCCCTACTGGCTGCCGGACGGTGCGGCCCTGCGGCACACCCTGGAGGAGTACATCCGCACCGCCGAGCGGCTCGCGGGCTACCGGCACGTGTACTCGCCGGTGCTCGGCAAACGTGAGCTGTACGAGATCTCGGGGCACTGGTCGCACTACAGCGACGACATGTTCCCGCCGATGGACCTGGGCGGTGAACAGGTCGTCCTGCGGCCGAGCCTGTGCCCGCACCACGCGGTCATCTACCGTTCCCGCTCCCACAGTTACCGCGAACTGCCGCTGCGGATGGCCGAACTGGGCGGCATGTACCGCTCCGAGCTCTCCGGGGTGCTCGGCGGGCTAACCCGGGTGCGGGCCATCCAGCTGAACGATGCCCATATCTTCTGCACCCTGGACCAGGTGGCCGAGGAGGCGCGGGCCGCGCTGGACATGATCCGACGCGCCTACGAGGCACTGGGCATCCGCCCGGCCCGGTTCCGCCTCTCGCTGCCCGGCCCGGGCGGCAAGTACGTAGCCGCGCCCGAGATGTGGCAGCGCTCGACCGCCCTGCTGACCGGGGTCCTCGACGCCTCCGGGCTGCCGTACGAGGCGGTCGAGGGCGAGGCGGCGTTCTACGGCCCCAAGATCGACGTCCAGGTCGCCGACGCGGCGGGCCGCGAATCGACCCTCTCGACCGTCCAGGTCGACTTCCACCAGCCGGAACGGTTCGATCTGCACTACATCGGCGCGGACGGGGCGAAGCACCGGCCGGTCATGGTGCACCGCAGCATCATCGGCAGCGTGGAGCGGGCCGTCGCCCACCTGATCGAGGAGCACGGCGGCGCGTTCCCCGCCTGGCTCTCCCCGGTCCAGCTGGTGATCCTGCCGGTCTCGGACACCGAACTGCCGAACGCCGAGGCGCTTGCCGCCCGCTGCACCGCGCTCGGGCTGCGGGCGGAGGTCAGCGGCCGGGAGCGCGGCAGTCTGGGGGCCAGGATCCGGGACTCCCGTCTGGTGCCGTACCAGGCGGTCCTCGGAGCGGCGGAGGCCGCGGACGGGCTGGTGGCGCTGCGTCTGCGGGACGGCCGCCGTCTCGATCCGCTGCCGGCCGCGGAGGTCCTTGAACGGATCGGCGCGCTGGTCGCGGGGCACCGCACCGCGCTGTGGGACGACCACTGAACCGGCCGGCCTGAAAGGGCCCGCATGAACGGGCCCGCCTGAACGGGTCGGCCTGAACGGGTCGGCCTGAACGGGTCGGCAGGCGGGGCTCCGAGACGCTCCGCCTGCCGGACTTCCCGGATTGCCCGGACAGCTGGGGCAGCTCTCCGGTTGCCCGAACAGCTCGGGCTGCTCTTTCAGCTCGGGCAGCTCGGGCAGCTCGGACAGAATCAGTTCGGGACGGGCTCCGGCTCCGCACCGGTGCGGCGGGCGGAGACGAGAGCACCGGCCAGGGTGGACGCGACGACGAGCAGGGCGAGCACGACGGTCATCGTGAGCCGGAGCCCGACGTGGTCGGCGAGGAAGCCGAGCGCGGGCGGGCCGACGAGGAAGGCGACGTAGCCGGCGGTGGAGACCGCGGCGACCCGTGCCGCCGCGTCGCGCGGGTGGTCGCCCGCGGCGGACACGGTGACCGGGAAACCGAGCGAGGCGCCCAGCCCCCACAGCACCGTGGCGGCGCCCGCCATCAACGGGCTGGGAGAAACGATCACCACCGTCAGGCCCAGCGCGGCGATGACCGCGCTGATCCGGACGACCCGGACGGGACCGAAGCGCTCCAGGAGGGGGCCGCCCGCGAAGCGGCCGAACGTCATCGAGGCGGCGAAGACCAGGAAGGTCAGCGACCCGGCGGTGGCGCTCACCTCGTAGCCGTCCACCATGAGCAGCGGCAGCCAGTCGTTGGCCGCCCCCTCCGCGAAGGCCATGGCCAGCACGATCACCCCGATGAGCACAAGCCGCCGGTCCCGCCACACCGTGAACTGGCCCCGCCACCCGCCAGGTCCGGCGGTGCCTGCCTCTTCCTTGCCCGTGCCGTGGGGGATCGCCCGGACCGCCAGGGCCGAGGCGGCGGCGACGAGCACCGAGACGGCCGTCAGATGCCATCCGACGGGGAACGCGACTGCGGTCAGCGCCATGCCGAGCAACGCCCCGATCACGGTGCCCAGACTGAAACAGCCGTGCAGCACCGGCAGAACGGGCCGGCCGATAAGCCCCTCCACATCCGCGCCCTCGATGTTGAACGCGACTTCGGCAAGCCCCATCCCGCCGCCGAACAGGGCCAGTCCGCAGAAGACCCCGACCGCCAGCGACAGGCCCGTGGCCGCGGCGACGACCAGTAGTCCGGTCACGATCAGTGCCGCGCCGACGGTGATGGCGGTCCGGCCGCCATGACGGCGAACGAGCGGTCCGGAGGCGGTCACCCCGGCCATCGAACCGGTGGACAGTCCGAAGAGCACCAGTCCCATCGCGCCGGTGGACACGTCGAGGCCGTCCCTGACGGCGGGGGTGCGGGCCACCCAGGAGGCCATGCCGGCGCCGGCGGCGAGCATGAAGAGAAAGAGTGCGGTACGCCTGCGGCGTGTGGCGGCATCCATGAAAGCGGGCCTCGGTAGTTCAGAAACGGGTTCGGGACGGGTTCGGAAGTTCGGAATCCGGGTTCGGAAGTTCACCGGCGGAGTCCGGCAGGGGCGTACGATCGTACGCCTCTGAAGTGTACGATCGTACCCATGACCGACCACTTCGCGGGAGACCCGCGTACGAATCATGAACGGATGCTCGCCGGGGACCTCTACATCGCCGACGACCCCGACATCGAGGAGGCCCAGCGCCGCGCCGTACGCCTCGCCGCCCGGTATCTGGCGGCGTACACCGAGGACCCGGACGCCGCGCGGCCCGTCGTCGCCGAGCTCCTGGGCGGTCTCGGCGCCGGTGCGCACATCAGGCCGCCGCTGTATGTGGACTACGGCTCGTACCTCACGGTCGGCGAGGACACGTTCATCAACTACAACCTCACCGCCCTGGACGTGGCGCCGATCACGATCGGCCGCGACTGCCAGATCGGGCCGAACGTGCAGCTGCTCACCCCTACCCACCCGGTGGAGCCGGAGCCGCGCCGGGACAAGCTGGAAGCGGCGAGGCCGATCACGATCGGCGACAATGTCTGGCTGGGCGGCGGTGCGATCGTGCTGGCCGGCGTGACCATCGGGGACAACAGCGTGATCGGCGCGGGAGCCGTCGTGACCAAGGACGTGCCCGCCAACGTGGTCGCGGTCGGCAATCCGGCCCGGGTGATCCGCTCGATCTAAGGGCTGCCCACCAGGCCCGCAACCGGCACGGTGTACCGGAAGGGGCCCGACCACCCCGACCGGCACGGTGTACTGGAAGGGGCCCGAGCACCTCTCTGCAGAAAGAAGCACCGTGGCGACCGGACAGAACGACCCCGAGCGGCGGGAGCGCATCATCACCGCCGCGCTCGACCTGATCGCCGAGGAGGGGGTCGCCGGGACCTCGCACCGAAAGGTCGCCGCCCGTGCGGGGGTGCCGCTCGGCTCGATGACGTACCACTTCGGCGGCATGGACGAGCTGCTGCGGGAGGCGTTCAGCCGTTTCTCCAGCAGCATCGTCGCCGTCTTCGAGGAACGCCTCGGCGCCGCCACCACGCCTGCCGAGGCCCGGGAAGCGGTCGCCGATCTGGTCCACCACCTCTCCGGCGGGAACCAGCGCGAGCTCGTCCTCACCCACGAGCTGTACACCCTCGCCGCCCGCAAACCCGCCTACCGCGAGCTGACCCGGGAGTGGATGCGCCGCAGCCGCGTTGCCCTGGAGTGGCACTTCGACCCGGCGACGGCACGTCAGCTCGACGCGCTGATCGAGGGCCTGTCCATCCATCGCGCCCTGGAGACCGAGCCTCATGACCGGGCCCTGACCGTCGAGGCGATCGCCCGCGTCACCCGGGCCCACGACGCACGTTCCTGACGCGCCCCCAAGACCCCTGGCCGGCACCCCACCTGACCAAGGTGCCGGCCAGGCCCCTCCCTTGATTCGCTGGGATCACGCGGTGGAAGGAACGGGCAGAACACGGCCGAGGACTGGCAGTGGGACAACACCCTGTTCCGGGGCAGTGGGCTCGACCCGGACGAGGACATGCTGGCCGAAGCGGAACGCCGGGCCCGGCCGCGCGAGGTGCACAACGTGCGCTGGGTCCGCGCCCGCGCCGAGGAGCTGCCGGCCGGACTCGGCGCCCGTTCCACGCCGTGATCTTCGCCCAGCCGTTCCACTGGACCGGGCGCGACCAAGTACCGTCCGCCGTCCGCGACATGCCTGAGCCCGGCGACGCGTTCGTCCAGGTGAACGACCTCAAGGACCCACTGCCCGGCCCGGGATCATCCCGCTGCCCCGTCGGGACCGGTGACGGCCCGCCGTCCGGCGAGGCAGGCCCACGGCCAGGTGTCGCCATCCCCCAGCAACCGTGCGGTGACGGTGAACCCGGCCTGTTCCATCAAGCCGCCGACCCGGCCGGGTGAGAGAAGGTGAATGTCGTAGCTCACGCCGCCGTCGCGCCGGGGCCCCCTGTACGGCTGATCCTCGCCGGCGTGGAACCCGAGCAGCAACCGACCGCCGGGCGTCAGCACCCGATGGAACTCGGCGAGCAGGACCGGCAGCAGCGGCGGGGGCGTGTGCATGATCGACCACCAGGCGACGGCGCCCCCGAGTTCCCCGTCCGGAAGCTCCAGACTGCTCATCGAGCCCACCTCGAACGACAGCTCCGGATGGCTGCGCCGGGCGATGTCCACCATGCGCGGCGACAGATCCACGCCCCGGACCGCGAGACCGAGCCCAGCCAGGTGTGCGCTCACATGCCCGGGCCCGCACCCCAGGTCGGCAACGGGCAGGCCGCCGTCGTCCCGCACCTCTTCGGCGAACGCGCCGAGCATCGCGCGTCCCCACACGTCCCGGGCGAAGGCGTCCTCGATGCGCTCGGCGTAGCCCTCGGCCACGGTGTCGTAGTAGGCCCTTGTCGCTGTCAGTCCGGCGGCGTCCGTCACCCGTCCGACCCTAGACCGCTCCGGTTCCGGACCGCATGCCCCGGAACCGGCGGACACCGGCCGGGCAGACCCGGCCGGGCGGGGATCGGGCAGGGATCGGGCAGGGATCGGGCAGCGGAAACGCCGCGCGCCATGGGCGGGTTCGGCGGGTTCGGCGGGTTCGGCGGGTTCGGCGGGTTCGGCGGGTTCGGCAACATCATCTCCTGAAGCCAACCGCACCCCGAACTGAGCGCGAAATAGGTTAATTGCCGTGCCGCTGGCGTTATTTATTGCGCCCAGATGGATCGGCCGAGGCTCCTGATGCACACCTCTTGACGTTTCCCGGGTAACGGCGGAACCATCAACACCCGTCGGAGAGCGCTCTCAGAGGCCAACCGACGAGCCCGTCGTGTCACCCGTACCACGACTCAGGAGACGTACACCCATGCATGTTCCCCCCACGGAATCCCCTACGGAATCCCGCACGACTCCCCCCACGGGAACCCCCACCGCACCCCGGCGCAGGCGCCGGACCCGCTCGTTCGGGTTTGCCGCTTTCGCCGTTTCCCTGCTCATGGCCGTCCCCACGGCGCAGACCGCCTTCGGCGAGGACGCGCAGGCCATCGAGGGAGGCGGCGATCTCGGTCCCCAAGTGATGGTGTTCGACCCGTCGACGCCCGGTATCCAGGCCAAGGTCGACGAGGTGTTCAAGCAGCAGGAGTCGGCGCAGTTCGGCACCGGCCGCTATGCGCTGAT
>NZ_JBVHOQ010000046.1:0-62771 GCF_055568375.1 Streptomyces sp. NPDC026062 | reverse complement strand
AAGCGCGAATTGGAGGCGACCGCACAAGCGCGATCACCGGGGCTGGCTATGGGGGAAGGTGCATCACGCGCGGGACTGTGTAGGGCTTGGGATTCCCAGCCACCACCCCCGCAACGGATGTGACGGACCATCGGCCTGACGGAGTGCCGGCCCCACCGCAGTGACGGGCTCCGCTGCGCTCCACCCGAACCCCTCCCCTGTGCTCGAAACCGCCCTGACGCGTTCACCAATGCCCTGTCAGCATACAGGAAGACCGGCCGTCCATGGGTGAGATTGAGTCATGTATCACCCTGGGGAGCGAAGTTGGCGCATGGATGATGCATCACGGGTCGCTACTGTGTAGAGTCTGGGAACAGACACCACACCCCCAGCGCCGCGCACCTCGCGCCGGGATTCCCTTTCTGATTACGCGCTGCATTCCGCGAAAAGGAGAACACGGGGCATGGCCGTGAAACTGCGTGACCACCAGATCGAGGCCGTTGCCGCTATCGTGCGCGGCTTCGATATTCCGCCGGGTGGTATTCCCTGGAACGGCCTTCGTGGACAGGTGCACGCCGCGTGTGGCACGGGAAAGACGATTATTGCCGCCGCGTCGGCAAAGCGGATTGTGCCCAAGGGGCGCATTCTCGTGCTGGTGCCGACGCTGGATCTCCTGGCCCAGACGGTGAAGGCGTGGCACAACGCCGGGCACAAGGGGCCGGCGGTTGCCGTGTGCTCGCTCCAGGACGACCCGGAGCTGTGGAGCATGAAGGTGTGCTCCACCACGAACCCCGTGCAGCTGGCGCTGTGGCACGGGCAGGGGCCGGTGACCATCTACGCCACCTACGCGTCGCTGGGGGTGCTCACGGAGGCGTTCGAGGGCGTCTACGGCCAGCAGCTCGCCCCGGTAGACCTCGCGGTCGTTGATGAGGCGCACAGGACTTCCGGCTCGATGGGTAAGGCGTGGGCGGACATCCACGACCAGACGAAGATCCCGGCCTACCGGCGGCTGTACCTGACGGCCACGCCGCGGATCTGGGAAGAGCGGCTGAACCGGGAGGTCGCCGAAGGGGTGCGCGATCCGCTGCCGCGCGAGATGGCGGCCTCCATGGACGACGAGAAGGTCTTCGGGCCCGTCCTCTACAAGCTCTCGCTCGCGTCGGCCGTGTCGCGCGGGTTGCTGGCGCGGTATCAGATCATCGTCCTGGAGCTCCAGGACCCGGTCGTCACGCCCGAGCGGCTGATGGGCGAGGAGCGGCACACCGAGGAAGTCCGCGGGCAGCGCCTCGGGGCGCTCCAGGCCGCGCTCCTGCACACCATGGCCCGGCATGACCTGTCGACGTGCATCACCTTCCACCACCGGACGATAGAGGCACAGGCGTACGCGGAGGGCCTGGAGCGTGTGGCCGCGAAGCTGCACGCCGACCAGCCGGAGAGGTACCCGGCGAGGATCTGGGCGGACTGGCTGTGCGGCGAGCACGTCCCCGAGCGCCGGCGGGAGGTCCTGGGCAACTTCGGCACCACGGCACTGCGGGCAATTCTCTCGAATTGTCGCGTTTTGGGTGAAGGTGTGGACATCCGGGCCGTGGACTCGGTGGCCCTACTGGACCCCAAGGGGGCGCCGCACGACATCGTCCAGGCCATCGGCCGGGCACTCCGTCAGAAGCCGGGACAAGGAAAGGTCGCCTCTTTGATCGTGCCGGTATTTCTCCAGCCCGGAGAGCAGCCGGAAGATATGTTCACGTCGGGATCGTATCGCCCTTTGGTGAAGGTCCTTGAGGGTCTTCGGGCTCACGATGAAGAGGCCGTGGAATTGCTCGCGATTCCACAGGAGCCTCAGAAAGACGTCGCTCAGCCGTCCCAGCACATCGGGTCAGCGCCCGAAGATGACGAGGAAGAATCCCGTCTGCTGCTCCGTTTTGCCGCTCCGCGTGACCCGGTGATGGTCGCGGACTGGGTGTCCTTCAACGTGATCGACATGGAGAAGCAGGACTGGGCGCGCGGCTGGGCTGCGCTCAAGAAATTCACCGAGCGTGAGCTTCACACCCGAGTCCCATATGGGCACAAAGAGGGCAACTACCCCCTTGGGCAGTGGACGGCAGAACAGCGACGGGCCTACGGCGCGGGGCAGATGACCGGCCTGCGCGCCGGGCGGCTGGAGAAGCTGGGCATGGTCTGGAACCCGGCCGATGAGCGGTTCCAGGAGAACCTGGAGGCCGCCAAGGCGTACTACGAGCAGCACTGGACGCTGTGCGCGCCCCGGTCCGCGACGATGCTGGACCGGCCGGTGGGGCAGTGGCTGTCCAACCTGCGGCGCCCGGGTGCGCTGGAGGAGAGGCCGGAGTGGAAGGCCGCGCTGGAGGCCGTGGATGAGCACTGGGACCCCGCGTGGCCGGCGGAGTGGCAGAGGCACTACGCGGCGCTGCGGGAGCTGCTGACGGACGAGGAGGACCACTCCGGCGTCCTTCCCGGCTTCACCGTGCACGGCATGGACGTGGGCAAGTGGCTGGCGAAGCAGCGTCAGCACACGGTCTGGGCAGGGCTGATGGACGGGCAGCGCGAGCTCCTGGAGGCGGTCGGCGTGGTGCCGCTGCCCCCGGAGCAGACGGAGCCCGCCAAGGGCACCAAGAAGGCTGTGAGCGCCTTCGAGAAGGGCGTGGCGGCCCTGGCGCAGTACAAGGCCCGCGAGGGCTCTGTGACCGTCCCCAGGGCTCATGTGGAGCGGCTGGAGGACGGGAGCGAGGTGAAGCTCGGGGTGTTCCTCAGCAACAGCAAGAGCCGCCGGGCCAAGCTGACCGCCGACAAGCTCGCTGCGCTGGCCGGTCTCGGACTGGAGTGGGCAGCATGAGCACCGAGCAGCCGGGCGCCGACGCGTACGGCCAGGAGCTGGCCCGCATCAGCCACCACCAGAGCGAGGCCATCGACGCGCGGTTCGCGGTCTTCCAGGCCCTGGCCGCCGTCGGGATCGGACACGAGCAGGCCGACGACATCGTGTCGAAGGTGGAGGCCGGTGCGGTGGCCGGCGCCCACACCTGGATCTCCGAGAGCAGCGCCCCGCACGGGTCCGAGCCGCGGTTCGAGGACGGCTGGCACGCCGGAGTCCGCGACGTCGCCAGCTACCTGCTGCGTATCGCCGACACCACCGCCACCACGGGGCGGGGGCTCGCCGCGTCCAACGCCATGCTGGTCGCCCACCTCCAGCAGTCGGCCTCCCCCGCCCCGGCAGAGGTCCCGGTGGAAGACCCGGCCCCGGTCCCGTCCGTGGAGCTGGACGCGAAGGACGTCCTGGCGGCCGCGGAGCGGTTCACGTGGGCCGTGGCCGCGCCCGGTGTACGCCACTGGCCGGACGGCAGTGACTTCCTGGACGTCGCCCTGAGCACGGTGCGCCCCGAGGAACGCGCGGGGTACATCGAGCGCCTGGAGGCGTTCGTGGAGCAGCACCGCCCGCGCCTGGAGGAGATGCTGCGCACGCACGGGCCGGGCAGCACGCCCGCCTCGCACGGCCGGTACGCGCTGATCGGGCAGCCCGAGACCCTGGTCATCGTGGAGCGGATGGAGAGCGCCCCGTTCCTGTTGCGCGGCCAGTGGGAGAAGGAGCTGGAGACGGTCTTCCTGGACGACCTCGAGTTCGTGTGGGGACCGCGTATCCGCCTCAGCCGGTGAGCAGCCGGAAGCAGCAGCGGGCCCGGACGGGGTGATCCTGTCCGGGCCCGCTGTCGTCGGGTCAGCCGAAGTCGAGCGTGTCCTGGGCGAAGTCGGCCGGGGCCGGGGTCGGCGGGGGCGCCGGCGGTCCGGCCGGGCGGGCGGCCTTCCAGCGTTCGGCCAGCTCGTCCTTCCAGCCCTTCGGCGGGGGCCACGGCACGCCCCAGGCGGCGAGCTGCTCGCGCTTCCAGCCGCCGGCGGGCGTGCGGGCGGCTTCAACCTCTTCGGGCGAGGGCAGGTCGGTCATGGTCAGCGGCCGCCCATGAGGAACAGGGCCGACGCCGGATCGGCGAGGCTCCTTCCCAGCTGCTCGCTGTCGGCCGCGACCGTCCGGAGCTCCGCGGCGGTCGTGGCCACCTCGGTGTTCACGTCGCCCTGGTCGACCGTGACCTTGCCGCTCTTGGCCAGGAGCTCCAGGACGTCGGCGGTCTGCTCGAAGGCTTGCGGGAGTCGCTCGACCAACGACTTCAGCGCCTGGGTGGACTCCGACAGCGCGGGCGCGGACAGGTTCCTCGCGTCGTTCAGGACCGCGCGGTTGAACTGTTCGATCAGGTCCCGGGCCTGCCGGACCAACTGCGCCGGATCCTTCTTCGCCGCCATGCTCTCGCCCCTCGCCGCTGGATTGGTGGCCCTCAGTCTCCCTCACCACCGGCAGCCGGACGGACCGGTACGTGTACCCGGCCCCCGGCCGCCGGCGGCGTGTCCCGGCTCAGCGGCGCAGGCGCGAGAGCCAGCCGGTGGCCTTCTGCTCGGGCACAGCCGGCTCCTGCTCCGGCTCCGGCTCGGGCGGTGTCAGGCCCCAGGCGTCGTACCCGTCGGTCTCGTGCCGCTGGTTGCAGGTCCCGCACAGCGTCGGGTGGGGGTCCTTCACGCCCCAGCCGGTGATGCGGTCCGCCTCCTCCCACCGTTCGTCGGTGAAGGCGGCACCGCACCGAGAGCAGCGAGGGCGCTCGGTCCTCCGCCTGGAGGAGCGTGGCGACGGCTTCGGTGCGAAGGCCGGCCTGCTTTTCGCCGATGGCGCGGTCGGTGAGCAGGTGGGCGCGGCGCTCGCGGGGGAGGTCGGCGAGGGCGGCGCCGGGGATGTCGGCTGCGACGGCGACGGCGTCCGCGCCTTCGCTCAGCTGGACGTGGGCGGCGACGCGGTAGAGCTTGCAGTTGGTCGGGCCGAAGCTGGTCCACAGTTCGTTGCCGTCGAAGCCGAGCTGGTCGGCGTGTTCGTCGGCCTGGTCCAGGAAGCCGGGGACGGCGCGGGCGAGGGCGGTGGGGCTGTGGTCGTCGGCTTCGGCGGCGGCGGCCTGCGCCATCGCGGCTTTGAGGAACAGCATGCCCAGCACGGAGAGTCCTTCGGGGCCGCGCTGGAGAAGGTCGGGCTCGAGGCGGCGGGCGGCGGCCGTGACGAACGCGACGGCGGCCGCGGTCTGGCCGTGGTTGGTCATCGCGTCAGCGAGGTGGCGGGCCGCGGACGCCATGATGACGACGTCTTCGGAGCGTTCGGCGGCAGCGACGGCGCGGTGGCCGGCCACGACGGCGAGTTCGGTGTCGCCCCACTTGATGGCGGCGGCCTCGGTCAGTTCCAGCGTCAGCGACAGTTGTCGGTACGCCTGAAGCTGGTCGTCGCCCTGGTGGTGTTCGGCGGCCCGGGTCGCGTCCACGAGCAGCTTGGGGATCTGCACACCGAGCTGGGCGAAGTGACCGGCCTGGAAGCCGGTGCGGGCCAGCCACAAGTCCCGCTGCAAGACGGTGACGGGGACCGGTTCGGCGGCGGAGTCGTCGCACCGGCCGGTGATGACGTCGTGGCGCTGCAGAGCGCGGCGTACGGCGTCGATCTCCGAGTCGGCGGGGCACAGCACCGCCGGGTCGTACAGCAGCCGCTCCAGTGTGATGCCCAGGCGTCGGGCGATCTCGGTGGCCACCGACAGGTTCAGGTCCGCCTGGCGGCGTCCGGCTTCCAGTTCCTCCACCCAGCGCACGGACCGCTGCATCAGCGCGGCGAACTCCATCTGGGTGTGGCGCCGGCGGTCTCGCCAGTAGGCGACACGGCGGCCGAACTGGATACGGTCCATGAGGAGCTCCGGAGTGCGGAGTTGAGAACCCACACACATCGTGTGGGCTGTCTCCGGTATACCGCCCCTACCGTCCCTATATGGCCAACTCCCCGAAGCGGTCCACCCCAACGTGGCACAAGCTCGCGCAGCCCAGCACCGGCAAGCAGGCGCGGTGGGCGGGCGGGCTGAACCGCACCCGGTGGGTTCCCTGCGGGAGGGACTGGGACGCGGTGGCCATCACTCCCATGCATCGGGGCCTGGACGTGCTCGCCGCGCTGCGGATCGGCCCGCGGCGCGGGGCCCTGGTCCTGGCCGACCACCTGCGCGGGGTGCTGTACGTGATGGTGGCGCCCGGCTCCGGCGATGACGCAGCCTGCCTGCCCGGGGTGCGGGTGCTGTCCGCCGGCAGCGAGCTGCTGATGCCCGCCACCTACGACGACAGCACGGCGGTCGCAGACCTCCTCAGCTTCCCGCGCAGCGGCGAGCCGCCCGCCCTGCTCCCCGGTGACCGGCTCGCGCAGGGGCTGCGCGGTCTTCCTGTCGACGCACCCGAGAAGGCGCCCGTGTCATGAACGGCTACACCGTGCTCTACGACCCCGAAGGGCGCATCGGCGCCCAGCTGCCGCTCGATCGCATCACACACGAGCGCGTCGCCCGCGCCGTGCTGGCGTGGTCCCCCGCCGCCGCGCTGCCGCCCGACGACTACGAGCAGGTCGGGCTGCTGCTCGCCGGGGCCGCCCGCGCGGTCGCCGACGACGTCCGCGCGCTCGCGGTCAAGCTGCCCGAGGACGACGGCCGACGCCTGTTCGCCGAATTCGTGATGGGCCAGGCTGACGATTGCCTGGCGCGGCCTTCGCGAGACCTGCTCCGGGTCAGGGACCGGGCCCGTACGCTGCGGGCACTGTACGAACGGCTGGACCGGCTCCAGGACGCCGTGTCCGGCACGGAGGCGAGCACCCCCGTCTCCCCCTGACCGCCCCCTACCGGCGCCGCCTCCCCCGTCGGCGCCGGTAGGGGGCAACGTGCTCAGCCGCGAGTCCCGTTGCGGGTCCCCTTCGGAGTCCTGTTTCGGGTCCCCGTTGGAGTCCCGTTTCGGGTTCCGTTTCGGGTCCTCTTCGACGTCGGCAGGCTCGCTGCAACGGTGCAGGTGGGGGCCGGTTTTTGGGCGCGGGGAGCGTGCCGACTACTTCTCTGGGGACCCTGTCGGCTCCTGAGCGATGCCCGGCCCGAGGGTCCGCCGGCCTTCGCGGGACCGACGTAACGCCAGGGCCGTGCGGTCGTTGGACAGCGCGAACCCAACCGGGCCCCGGGGATGTCATGGCTGATCCCCCGGGGCCCGTGGTGTGTCCGACTCCGGGTCGGTCAGTCCTTGTCGGTCTCGGTGGTGGTGATCCCGGCGGCGGCTTCGTCGTCGGTCAGGAGCAGGACCTGCGTCGGGTGGATGCTGCTGCCCTGCACGACGTGGACGTGGCCCGGCTGCGTGCTGGGCTCCGAGGCGGGGCGGAACTGCGGGGCGAAGCGCTTCCAGGTGCGGGTGGTCACCCGTCCCAGGACCACGGTGGAGAAGTTCTCGCGCAGCTCACCGAGGACGCCCCTGTCGAGCTGGGCGCCGACGAGGAGGTGGATGCGGACCTGGGCGCCGGCAAAGAGCACGTACTCGAGGGCGTCGACGGCGGGGGACGTCTTGGTGTCTCCCTTCTCCCGGACCGTGCCCCAGTAGCGGGCCAGCTGCCCCAGGGTGCCGTCGGCGGCGTCGAGCACGCGCCGGACTGCGAAGAGGCACCGCAGGGCGCGCCATTGCTCGGTGTCGAGCAGGCACTGAACGTCGCGGAGAACCCCGGGACACGGCTGTGCACGCTGTGCGGCTGCGCTCAGGAGATCACGCCGATGCTGAGCGGCTTCGACCACATCACCGACTCCTTCGATCCCTGCCCCGGCTCGCCTCGCCCGCCGCCCAATCTCAGCTACGCGGGCTCCGGTTCGGGAGCGGAGGTCGGGGAGCCCTTCACCACCAGCGATCCGTCGCCCGACCTCCTGGTGGAGTGCACGGCCAGGTAGGGCGAGGAATAGAGGATGCCGCCGCCCCGGTGCAGGTCCCACTGGTAACTCGTGGAGCGCTCCAGGAGGCGGCGTTGCTCGGGGTCGGCGTCGGGGAGCGTCAGCTCGACGAAGCCGCGGCCGTCTTCGAGGACTCCTTGGCCGGTGATGCTGCCGGTGAAGACCAGCAGGGTCCTGCCGACGGAGATGTGAACGGAGTCGCCGTGGATCGGGCGCGTGCCGGGGAACGTCACGCGCTCGCCCCCAAGGGGATTTCGGCGATCGGGTTCCGCTGGATGGTCCGGCTGTCGTGCCACTGCTCGACGAGGTGGATCCGGTCGGCGACCACGGTGGCGGAGAGCGGGCCGTCGATCGAGGCGAGGGCTGTCCGCAGAGCGACCGCGTCCAGTGAGGCGGCCCGGTTCGTGGTGTAGCCGAGGGAGATGTGGGGGTATCGGCTGCGGCCGGGCTTGAAGGCAGCACCCGTGCGGTCCGTCGCCGCAGTGACCATGTCGACGAGGTCGGTGAAGGGCGCGCCGGGCCATCCGCTGATCTCAACGGCGAGCGCGCCGACCGCAGGCCGGTCGAATGTCAGGGTGAACGGGGCCAGTGTCCGGGCAGTACTGCGGACGTCGCGGAGGAGCTCCTCGATGTCGACGTCGTCGCGGCCCGCTCCGACGGCGTGGAGGAGCGTGCAGTGCATCCCGTCCGGCAACACGGGCTCCAGACCCGGTCCGGTGATCCCGGCGTACGGAGTGGCCAGGGCCACGGCCTCGGCCGGGGTGGGCAGGACGTGCCAGTGAAGGTCACGGCGTCCCGCCGGCCAGAAGGGATCCACCCTCGCGAAGAAGCTCTCCATGCCCGCAGTCTCTCCTTCCTGGCGCGTCGGAGGCAGGCGTTCGGCGAAGTTCCTTCCGCCGCCGACTCGATGCTCACACCGTTGTGCCCGCTGGCGGCCGGGCACGTCTCCGCGTCAAGCGCGTCCAGCGAACGCCGGGCATCTACGAACTCACCTGGTCCATGGGCGCAGGCCCCGCAGGACGCGCCACGTTCGAGTACGGGACCGAGGTCCGTCCGGGCACACCGCACGTCATCTGGCGTCGCATCGGCACCCACGACATCCTCACCGGGCCCTGAGCCACGGGTCCCGCGTCTTCGCGGGCCCACGCCGACATACATCGCCCTTCTTTGGCGACTGAGGTGGGTGGCGGGCCTGGGCCCAGGCAAGTATGCGGATACGGTTTGGGCCGAGCGCGGGACACGATCCGATCGTGTTGCGCCCCCGACCGGCGGTCTCCGGTGCGGGGGCGTCCGGTCCGGCCGCGTCGATCTGGGAGATGAACGTGGCAGAACCTTCCGCCGACACTACCCCCGCCCGGCTGACGATCCCTCGTCAGTCGCCTGAGCGTCTCTACCTGCCGGTTGTCGCTGAGTACGACGCTGAGCAGTCCTATAGCGACTGGGGCGCTTCCCTTCGCGTGCCGGCTTCGTTCCGGCCCGCTCAGGTTCCGCGCGTCTTCGTTGTCGCCAACCAGAAGGGCGGGGCGGGCAAGACCACCACCGCTCTGGAGTTGGCGGCCGCGTGGGTGGCCATGGGTTACCGGGTGCGCGTTTGGGATGCCGACCCGCAGAAGGCGGCGCTGACTGCTGTGACGGAGCCGCTGTGGCCGGTGGGTGTCGAGGAGAGGGATCGCAAGACGCTGGCGACGCTGTTCCTCGCCCGAGGCACGACGCTGGCCGACGTCACCTACGAGACCCGGTTCGAGGGCTTGACGATCGTGCCGTCCCTGAGCGACCTGGGCACGGTGGAGAAGCACGAGATCATGGGCGGCCAGACGCTCATCAAGCGCGCCATCGAAGCTGATCGCAGGGAGCGTCCGAACGAGGTTCCCGATATCGAGCTGATCGATTCCGGGCCGACGCTGGGCCTGCTGACCATGGCGGCTCTCGGCGCAGCCGATGACGTCGTCGTTCCGGTCGTGGCCGGCGGCCTGGACTACATCGGCATGGAGGACCTGGACACGACGCTGACGACCGCGCGGGAGGCGCTCAACCCTGATTTCCGGGTTGCTGCTGTCGTGCTCACCGAGTGGCACCGCTCCGGCGTTCAGAAGGAGGTCGGTCAGGCCATGGCCGCCGACTACCCCGATTCCGTCGTCGCCCCGGTACGTCGCTCACCGAAGGTCCGGGAGTCGCCGTTCGAGTTGGTACCGACGCGGATGTACGCACCGAAGGACAAGGCCGTAGCCGACTTCGCACAGCTGGCTTCCCTGCTCATCACCCGGGCGGCGTGACCATGGGGTTCAAGATCAAGGATGGCGCGACGACCCGGGGGAAGGGGGCTCCGGCCAAGGTTGATGCGCCTCCTGTCACCTCCGGCGCGAACGCTCCCGAGGTGCCCGCACAGACCACGGCCACCTATGCCGAGGAGCTGGCTCGGGGCGGTGGCGTCGTCTCGCCGTTCACTCCGACCGTGCTGCGCGCTGAGGACTTCGAGGGTGTCAGCGACGAGGAGAAGCTGGCTCGGCTGCGCAACGCACTGGCGGAGTCCCGGGCGACAGCCGAGGGTCTCGATGCCCGGGTGAAGATGCGCGCCGTAATAGAGGCCGGGACAATCCTCCGCCTGATGCGCGACTTCCAGGTGCATCTGCTCGCCGGTCACGAGACCTTTGAGTCGTTCGTCGTGGACGATCTTGGGTTCAAGGACAGGCGCCGGGTGTACGACCTGATCGAGGACGCGGGCAATCTGGTCGCCGTGCTCCCACTCACGACCGCGAGCCGACGGGCTATTCCGGCCTCGCAGGCCGCGATCCTGGCTCCGGTGATGCAGCTGGACGACGGGGAGAAGCGGGCGCAGGGCGCCCTCGATGCTGCGCGGGCCTCCCACCCGGAGGGCCGGGTGACAGCGGCCAAGCTGCGCCAGGCCGTGGCCCGTCTCGTCGTGCTCGCGCCTGCCGGCTCGGGCGCTGCCGGAGCTGAGGGGCGTCGTCCGCCCGTAGATCCGCAGCGAGCGGCGGTGGACGATGCGTTCGACCGGCTTGTCAGCCAGGCTGAGGACATGCTCACCACCCTGGACCGTCTCAAGGCGGCCGGGGTTCCGCCGGCCGATCCGGCGCGGGTCGAGGTGGCGGTCAACAAGCTCAAGGCGGCCGGGAAGCGGATCGCGCGTACGGCTGCTGTTCCCGAGGAGATCGTGGACGCTGAGATCGTCGGCTGACGTGTGCGAAATGCGTGTCGGAAATTCCGCACACCAGGCACCGCAAGGGATATAGCCACCTGAGTGCTGTTCAGAGAGGTTTCTGGAGCCGTACGGAAACACAAAAAGGCCCGTACCCCGCCACAGCTTTCGCGGCAGGGTACGGGCCTTCAAGGTGAGCGTCACGGCGCCTGAGCGGTCATCCGATCCCGTCCGCGACGGCGGTGTTCAGGAGTGCGACGACGTCGGTGTCGTGCGGGTCGGTGAACAGCTGGTGGTCGCTGACGCAGAGCGGTCCGAACCTCATGTCAGCGGGGTGACGGGGACGTCGATGGCCTCGGTGGCGGGGGTGTTCGTCATGGTGGGTGCGTCTCCGGTTTCCGGGATGAGGGGGAGCAGGGAGGTGAGGGTGTCGGGGTCGGTGGGTAGCCCGAGGACGTCCAGTAGCAGGCCGAGGTCGTCCTTGTCGTGGGAGCTGCGGGCGGTGACCCGGGCCGCGGCGGCGAGCTGCTGCGCGGAGGTGGGGCCCAGGGGAAGGGACTCGGCCTCAAGGGCTTCGGACCAGTCGGTGAACACCGTTCAGGCCGCCTTGCCGGTGAGGGCGAGTTCCAGCACGCGCCGGTTGGCTGCGGCCTGCTGAGGGGTGATCGGCTGCTTCCACGGGTTGTAGGGCTCGGGGCGGGTGGGCACGAGTTCCAGCTCCAGCCGGGCCAGGGCCTGGTCCCGGACGGTCGGCGGTGCGGTGCGCGCGGTGCGCTGCTGCTCGCGCCGTCGGCGGTCCTGCTCGGCGACCACACCGGGCCAGTCGTCACCGAGCCGGGCCACGAGCTGCTTGCGCAGCCGCTTGCGTTCGCGCTTCGTGGTCGCCGCCCAGACCCCGGTCTGGGTGAGGTCGGGGTTGGCGAGCGCCCACTTGAGGCACTCGGCGGCGACGGGGCAGCCGGAGCATGCCTTCTTGGCCTGGGCGGTGGCCTTCTCCCGGGCGCGCGGGTCGTCCGTGGTGCTGACGTCCTCGATCGCGAACAGGGCCGGATCGGCGCGGCAGGCCAGGGGCTGGTCGGAGTCAGGGAAGGGGAGCCGGGGGTCGGCCGAGACCAAGGTCGCGGTGCCGGGACGGGAGCCGGGCATGAGGAACCTCCTCAAGGGAGCGAACGAGAGACAGGGTGTGGTGCGGGGGCGGGACGGCGCGGTCAGGCGTGGTCGTCGCCGCGGCGGCGTCCGGCCTGCGCGTCGGAGGCGAACCGGCCGAGACGGGCCTCGACCGGGTTCGCCGCGATCCACGCTTCGGCGCAGCTCTTGTGGACCGGCTCACCGGCGTGGGAGCGCATCGGGGTAGGCCGGTCGCACAGGGCGCAGGGGCGGTCCTGCCACCGGTCGAAGTGGCTGCCGTCGCGCCAGTCGAGGAGGCCGCCGGGGGTTGGGATCAGACCCGGCTCCGCCGACGCCTTCTTGGTGCGAGTACGGGTCACGGGCGGAAGCTGGGCAGCTGCTGGAACACCTGGCCCAGCAGGTCGCCGGTCGGCTTCCACGGCCCGAGCTGTCCGCGTACGGGGACGGGCAGAGGGAGCTCCTGGACGTCGGCGAGCTCCAGGTGCCAGGCGCCCGGGTGCGCCCACGGGGAGCAGAGCGGTGCACCGTCGGGGTCCTGGTGGCGGTCGGTGATCCGGGCGATGCCGACCACCGCGCCGGTGGCCAGCTGGCGGTCGCCGATCGTGCGGGCGACCAGCGGGAGGCGCAGGGCGGGGCGGTCGGTCTGCTGGCCCGCGTGCAGGAGCACCCAGGTACGCCAGGACCAGTGCTGCGGGCGGTTCTCGATGGTCTTCGCGCCGGTCAGGATCGCGGTCGTCCAGGGCTGCTTGATGCTGATGCCGCGGATCCAGTCGCCTTCGGGCAGGGGTGCGATGCTCATGCGGCTCGCCCCCACACCGCTGTCCCCGGGCGGCCGGCCCGGCGTCCGTTGATGGAGGGCATCGCGGCCTGCTCAGCCGTCGCGAGGACCGCCCGGCCGGTGTGCTTCCCGGTGTAGAGAGCAGTGTCGGCCGCCCTCTGCAACGCGGCTAGGTCGCGGGTGCCCAGCGTGTCCGGGGTCGCGGCGCCGACCGACGCGGCGACGTCGATGGTGCGTCCGTCGTCCAGGACGACCGGGGTGTGCAGCATCCGGACCAGCTGCTGCAGGCGCTGTTCGCGGCGGTCGGCGGCGAGCTCCAGGACCACGGCGAACTCATCGCCTCCGAGGCGGCCGGTCGCTGCGCGCGGGCCTGCCCAGGCGGTGAGGCGGGCTCCGATCGCGGCGAGGACAGTGTCGCCCGCCGCGTGTCCGAGGCCGTCGTTGATCTGCTTGAACCTGTCGGCGTCGACCATGATCACGGCCGTGTCGTCGCCGTGGCGGGTCAGGAGCCGGCGGGCGCGGTTGGCGTAGGAGTCGCGGCGCAGGAGCCCTGTGAGCGGGTCCAGCTTCGTGACAGCGAGCCTCTTGTGCAGGGCGACGGCGTGGACGGCCCAGCCGGTGAGCGGCACGGCTGCGGCGGTGATCAGGAGGGCGTGCGGGCCGATCCGGCCCGGTAAACGCTTGGCGGAGTTCATACTGGGGTTTCCCTCTCGTCTCGTGCACGGGTGGGATCAGCTCGGGACCGCCGTTGCGTCGGCGGTCCCGAGCGTTTTGTTGTGGTGGTGTGCGGCTGGTCTTGGGGCTGTCAGCGGCCGGTGCGAGTGCGGGTCTCGGTGACGATGGCCTGCCCGTCGGGGTGGTCTCGCACGGTGGAGCTCAGGGCGCGCCACCAGACGTTGGCGTACCTTTGGCGCTCCTCCCGGTCCCGCAGTCTTTTGGTGAGCAGGTCGAGGCGGGCGGTGAGGGTGTCGCACAGGCACTGCGCGTCGGGGTCCTGAATCCGGGCCATGCAGCCCGGCGCGAGGCAGAGCGCCCCGTCGTGGTCGGTGAACCAGTAGCAGCCGAGCGGCGGGGTGTCGGGGGTGGCGACGGGGTTGTCGCTCGTTCCGGTGCCGGTCATCGGGCGGGTCAGGGGGTTCATGGTCCCTTCCGTGGAGGGGTGGGCGGCTGCGGCCGCGGTTTCGTCGTGCCCGCGGCCGCGTGGGGTGGTGCTCAGGTCATGTGGCGGTACTCGGCGGCCATCTCGTCCAGGTCGCCCAGCAGGCGTGCAGCGCGGGCGACGAACACCTGCTGGTCCAGCTGTGTGCCGCCGTCCAGCTGCGCGTCGAGCGCCTGGTCGAGGAGCCCGGCGGCGGTGCACAGGGCGTCGGCTCCCGGGATGCCGGCCCGGTCGAGGCGCTCTTCGGCTTCGCGGAGCTGGTCGATGAGGTCGGCCCCGGTCGTGGCGAGCGGCTCCCCGGTGAGGGAGGCGAGGTTCGTGGCGTGCCGGGCGATCAGCTCAGTGATCGAGGCGGAAGGCCTGGTCGCCGTCTGGGCGAGTTGGTCGAGAGCGCGTTGCAGCAGAGGTCGGTGGGCGGTGTACAGGGTGCGTCCGGCGGCGGTGATCGCCGTTTCGAGGTGCTCGATGCTGCCGAACGGCCACCAGTTGGCGTCGAGGGCGTCGTCGGCGCCGACGGCGGTCACCGTGGCGTCGAGCTGGAAGAGCGCGCTGGTGGATGCCACCCAGGCGTGGTCTGTGTTGCGCCAGTCGTCGACGAGGTCGCGGCCGAGGATCACCGGGGTGCGGTCGCGGAGGTCGACGCCCGTCTCCTCACGAAGCTCCCGGACGAGCGTGTCCGGGGCGGTCTCGCCGGGATCGACCATCCCGCCGGGAATCGCCTCAACGCCGATGTCGGACCGGGTGATCAGCAGCACCCTGCGCTGCCGGCCGGTGCCCGCGACGACGATCGGGTCAGCTGCGGGGTTCTCGCCCCACTTGCCGAGGTTGCGGCCGGTGCGGCCGGTGCGCCCGTGGGGGTTCAGCGGCCGGCCCTGCCCGTCGAGCTGGTAGGGGACGAGGGCGTCGGCCTGGCGGCGGTCCCAGTCCGGGACGTCGGTCGGGGTGGGGGCGGTCTCGGCCCAGTCGGGGACGTGGTGGGCCAGAGCTGCGGGGAGCAGTTCGGGGGGTGTGATGTCGGTGGGCGTGTACTGCGGCCAGTCCATCGACCACGAGCGTGGTCCGGTGAGGTTGGTCTCGGTCATGCTGTGTCTCTCCGTCAGTCGTCGGGTGGGTGGCGGGTCTCGTTCAGCAGCGGCGGCAGCCGGCGCCGTGGGCGATGCGGCACAGCTCGGCCACGGTGAATCCCGCGAGGGTGCCGGTGTGGGTCACCTCGGATTCGTTCACGCGCCCGCGTCCGCTGTTGTCGGGGACGTCGATTTCCCACCCGGTGGTGACGTAGCGCCCGCGTCCGACACGTTTGATCTGTCCGACCGTCTTGATCCGGGCACGCTTCGCCGCTTTTGCTTCCCGGCGGGTCTGCGCACGCGCGGTCGCCTCCCGGCTGGCCGTCTCGTACACGGCCTGCTGGTCGGCCGCTGCTTGTGTGGCTGACGCGGCCGCTTGGGCGGCGCGGTAGCGCTCCTCTTCCGTGGTGACGCGGTCGATCTTGCGGGAGAAAAGGCCCATTACGGCTCCTGGTTGCTTCCGATGTTGGTGATATCCGGGGCGTCCGGCGGAGTCGCTCGTTGCCGGATGCTGGTGTCGATCGGGCTGTGGGGGTCGGTGGTCATGCGCGGTATGCGGGCTGGGCGGGCTCCGGCGCGGAGCTCACGGATGATCGAGCGGGGCCCCTTGGTGGCGCAGTACGCGTCGTCGGTGTACGGGAGGAGCGCTGCCCGGCGTTGTCGGTGATCAGGGCGGCGGCTTCGTGGAGCGGGCAGGAGGCGTCACCGTCGCGGTCGGGCTCGATCTGCTCCGCCCGCCGGGCGGCGGCGGTGACCACCTGTGCGAGGGCGGGGAAGAGGCCGCCGGGGTGGTCGATGTCTTCCTGGAGCTCGCGCAGGATCGCGGCGAGCTCGGGGGCGTCGACGTCGTCGGCGTTCAGTTCGTCCTCGATCTGCTGGAGGGCGAGCTGGGCGATGCCGACGGAGGCGCGCACCCGGTCCAGGCGGGTGCGGGTGCGGCCGGTCACCGGCTGGTGGCCTTGGTGGTGGCGACCACGGTGGCGACGGTCTCCCAGCCGTGGTGCCAGGCGGAGTCGAGGTGGAAGGCGCCGTTCATGCCGAAGTCGGCGAGCTTGTAGAAGTTGCTCTTGCCAGTCTTGGTGGCGAGCTTCTCCAGCAGGCCCTTGCCCGGGACGCATCGGTCCGCGGCGTAGTGGGTCGTGAAGGAGATGGCGAGCGCGGCCGCGGCGGCGGCCGGGTGGACCTTGATGCCGAGCGCGCGGGCGCCGGCCCCGGCGACGATCGCCTGCGTGGCCGTATAGGTCAGGCAGTGCGTCAGGCATGCCTTACGGCCGTCGGCCGTGCCGTGGGTCGTCTTCTCCTCGGTGGCCGGGTTGACGTAGGTGACCGGGTGGTCGTCGGAGGCGCCCTTCACCCGGGCGCAGAAGTCGTCCTGGATCCAAAAATCTCCAACGGCGCTGGCGGCGCGGGTCAGTCCGAGCAGGGCGGCGAAGGTGGCGGGGCGATGCGTCATGCTGGAGTTCTCCTGATCTCGATTTGGGTGATGGGAGCGGGACGACCGGCCTCTTTGCCGATGCTGCGGTCGACCCCGTGCGCCTTCGTCCCGGCCTGTGTGGCCGGGGCGGAGGTCGTTCAGAACGGCGGTTCGTCCGGCCAGGCCGGAACGGGCAGGAGCCGGACGCGGAGCACGCGCCGGTCCGCCCAGCAGCCGCACGCCTCCATCTCCGGGAACGGGCCGCCGGTCCACCAGCCGCCGTCGCCCCGGCAGTCGGGGCAGGAGCGGCGGGGCTGGGGCGTCAGCTCGATGCGGTGCCGGTCGACGTGCAGCCGCCGGTGCCCGACCTTGAGCGCGAGGGCGACGGCCCCGGCTCCGGCCGCGGCGGCCGGAAAGACGGCGAGCAGCAGGGCGGCCCGCAGACGGCGGCCGGTCACGTCAGCGGGATCGCGCGGCAGGTGGTGGCGTGGGTGCTGGCCGCCTCCCGGATCCGCCAGAGCCAGTCGGCCGTCAGGCAGTCGGAGCTGTCCTTGCAGCCGCGGCACGTCCAGCGGTTGTCCTGGGCGTGCTCGCCGCCACCGGTGACGTCGACGGCGGCACCGGCGAGGTTGATGTAGCGGATCTGGAGGTTCCTCGGGCGCTCGGGCTCGGTGAAGGCGGAGACGCGCAGGGCGGCGGTGCTCATGGACGGTGGTCCTCTCGGATCAGGCGGCCAGCAGGTGCTTGGCCGGGGGAGCGATGTAGGAGGTGGGGTCGGCGGGCGTGCCGTCGAAGCACTCCAGGCAGGACCCCAAGGTCCGCAAGGGAAGGCAGTGGAAATAGCGCCGGCCACAGGGGCCGGGACACGTCTGGCGAGCAGCCATCGCCTTGTCGAGCGCCGCTTCCTTCCCGAGGGTCATCGCGAACTTCGGTTTCGCCAGGTCGATCCGGTACAGCCACGCGAAGCGCTTGCCGCCACGGCACTCGATCCGGGCGACGGGCTCCTGACCTCCGGGGCGAAGTCCCATCTCGCGCAGCTGGCGGCGGGTCGCGAGGTTCGCGCGCACAGGTCCTCCTTTCAGCAGTACGACCGATCCGCTGTTGCGATACAAAGTAGCGATACAAGGAGGCGATAAGCAAGTCTGTATCGCTACTCTGTTGCGTATGGATGCTGAACAGGCTCTGGATCAGGCCACCCGGCAGTACAGAAAGACCGAGGAGGCCCACGAGGAAGCGCGGCAGGCTGCGATCGCAGCCGTCATCGCCGCGCTGCGCGGCGGGATGCGCCCCACGGACGTCACGGAGCGGTCCCCGTTCACGGCGGCATACGTACGGCGTATCGCCCGCGAGCACGGCATCGAGCCCGCGAAGCCAGGCCCCAAGAGCCGCAGATAGGGGAGGCGCGATGGTCGCGGTTCGTACGGCGGGCGGCCGGTCAGTGCAGCTGGGGCAGGATCCGAAAACGGACAGTGCCGGTGCGCTCGTCAAGCCGGGCGGACAGAAGGTCGCTCTGCTCGATCGCGAGCGCGGTCAGCTCCCTCTGGATCCACTCATTGGTGCGCTGGAGCTCCAGGCGGCCGGAGTCGAACTCCGCAAGGTCGACGTCGCGGTGCAGATCCCGGCGCGGCATGGCCATCACCCAGGAGCGCAGCAGGTCGCGGGCCGTGTTCTCCTCGGGGCGGGCCGGGATCTCGCGGGGCAGTGCTCGGCAGGTGCCCGCATGGCTGTTGGCGGCCTCGGCGGCCATTCCCAGCGGGTAGCGGATGTGGGAGGCGAGGTACTTGGTGCGGGTGCTGAGGTAGTGGCAGCCCAGGCACGCGACCAGGTAGTAGCTGGTGCCGTAGGGGTCCTGTCCGGTACTGGCGACCAGGACGACGGCGTGGGCCTGGTTGTAGTACCGCTCGGCGACGGGGAGGCCCTCGGGCTTCCACGTCTCGCCGATCTGCGGCCACGCCGTCGGCTCGGGGTCCTTCGCCGGTACGGCGGAGATGGCGGGCCTGCGGGTGAAGAGGTCGATGAGTGCCACGGCGTTGGGCTCCTTCGTGTTCGGGCGGGTGAGGGTGTGCGGGCAGTGCTGCGCCCCGCCGACGGACGGTCCGTCGGCGGGGCGTGAGGTGGGAGCGGGCGGCCTGCCCGGTCACCGGGACCAGCCGCCCTCGGGGGTGGGGGGCGGTGGTGCCGGTGGCCGGACGGGGTGGCCGGATCAGCTGGTGGACGCGAGGGCGGCGGTGCGGGCGCGGTGGACGTCGTAGCGGCGGGTGCGGGTGCCGCTGTGCGAGGTGCACAGAGCGCCGGGCGGGGAATCGCAGGCCGGGCAGGCTACGGCGAGCGCGCGGTTGGTCAGGGCAGGCGCCTGGTCCCGGGAGCCGGGGCCGTCCTGGATCTGGGCGGTGTTCAAGGGTCTGTCTCCTTCGGGTGGGATCAGGCGGCGAGCCGGTGGACCACCGGGGCCGTGGACGCCATGTAGGTGTCGGGGCTGGGTTCGTAGCCGCGGGCGCAGGGGTCGCAGCAGCCCTGGGTGCGCAGCGGGAGGCAGTAGTAGTACCGGCGGCCGCACTCCGGGCAGGTGGACCGCGCGGCCATCGCCCTGTCCAGCGCTTCTTCCTGCGCCAGCGTCGGCGTGCGCTTCGGCCGGGCGATCTTTACGTCGTAAAGCCAGCCCCGGGTGGGGTGGTTGCACGACTGGTCGGGCCGGTAGGCGCAGCCCTTGCAGCGCAGTACCGCGACCGGGCCGTGCCCGCCGGGGCTCAGTCCCAGCTCGCGTAACTGCCTCCGGGTGACCAGGCCCTCGGGGCAAGCGCGCCGGTCGAACTCCTCCAGCGTCGCGGTGCTGCGCGGCACGCGTTTGATCTCGCGGTGGCGCTTCTTCCGGGGGCGGGGCATCACCGGCTCCAGGCGCCGGGGAGCTGGTGGGGGCGGTGCGGGTAGCGGGGGCCGGGGCGCTGCGGGCGGGGCCGGCCGATACGGCGGCGCGGACGGGGGATGAGCACGAGTGGTCTCCTCCAGCGGGTTGAGGGACGACACCGTGCCCCGCTGAGGTCGGTGCGTCGGCGGGGCGCGGGGTGCGGCGGCCGGGCGGCCTGTACGGCTCTCGCCCGCGAAGGGCAGGCGAGAGCCAGGCAGGGCGACGGGTCAGCGCTTCTGGAGCGGGTGCACGTTGTCCGGTACCTCGGGGGCCGGCGGGGCGGCCGGGGCGGGGACGTGGATCTCAGGGCGGATCTCGATGTTGGGGACCGCGTTGTGGATGAACAGCGACGGGCGCAGGGTCAGCCCGCGCAGCGCGAAGGCGGAGGCGGCGGTCCAGGCGAGGACGGCGAGGCCGGTGGCGATGGTGCGGCCGTCGGCCGGTGCGGCGCTGTAGACCATGGCGATGCTGCACGCGCCGAAGGCCGTCCAGGTGATGCGGGCGCCGCTGCTGCGGAAGAACCCGCCGACCAGGCCGAAGAGTCCGACGGCCTGCCAGACGGTGTAGACGGTGGAGGCGCTGATCGGCAGTGAGGCGGAGTGGGCCGCGATGTACGAGCGGATCGGCTGGTCGACCACGGCGAAAACACCGGTGGAGGTGTCGGTGCCGACCGTCACGTGCGGGACGGCGGTGAGCAGGGTGCGGATCGAGTCGGCCAGGACGTCGGTCGCGGTGTCCAGCAGGATGATGACCGCGCAGATCCCGGCGAGGCCGATGGCCGCCTTCACCCAGTTCGCCATGGAGTGCCAGCCGAGCTCCGGGGCCTGGCGCAGGTCCTCCCAGCGGTCGTGCAGGAACCCGCCGTCGTCCCAGGCGTCGTCCCACCACTCGCGCAGCGCCGCCAGCCGCGGCTCCTTCTCCTCGAGGGACGGCGCGGGCGGCGGCGGGAAGTTGAGGTCCTGGCCGTTGGCGGCCGGGTGCTCCTGGCGCTGGCCGGGGATGTTCGGGGTGCGGTCGTCGTGGTCAGCCACAGTCGGCTTCTCCTTCGAGGCGGTGACGCTGCGTACGGAATCGGAATGGCTCTGTTGCCGGGCCTGGTGGTACGACAGGCTGGGGCGAGGCCAGGGAGCAGCAGGGGGCGCGATGGCAGTGGATTTCGAGTCGGCGGTCGCGCTGGGCTGAGCTGGGACACCGTCCTCACGGGTGGAGCTCCCGCGGGATCTGAGTGAGCTCGTAGGGCCCGGTGCCGGTGGCAAAGCGGGCGGTCGGAGCCGTGGTCAGAGGGCGGAGGCGGCGAGAAGGAGGGCGAAGGCGGCGGACCCGCCGATCAGGAGGGCGGCGCCGGCGCTGGCCCACCAGTAGTGGCCCATCGCCTTCTCGTCGCGGAGGTCGCTGAGGCCATCGGCGATGCGGGCGTGGAGAACGGCCAGTGGGGGCAGGGCGGCGTACCAGCGGCCCAGGCGGTCTATCTGGCCGGCGAGTTCGTCGTCGGGGAAGTGGCCTCCGTGGACGGCCTGGCGGTGGGCGTCGCCTTCGGCCGTCAGGTCGTCGGGCTGGTGGACGATGGGGCTGGTGGTGCGACAGATGGTGCAGCGGTAGCGGTAGCGGCGCACGGTGGTCGGTCTCCCGAGAGGGTGGTGTTTCGGGGCAGGGAACGGCGACGCCCCGCCCGGAAGGTTCCGGGCGGGGCGCGATGCCGAGCGGGGTGTGGGTGTCTCCGCGTTCTGGGCGGAGGGCGGTCAGGTGTTGATCTGCCTGCGGACGTCTTCGACACGGCGGAGGATCTCGTGGGCCATGTCGGTGATCGTCTGGAGCTGCCTGTCGATGTCGGCCGGGTCCGAGCCGGTGAACGAGAACGAGCGCCCGTCGTCGCTGCCCGGCTGCGGGCTCGTGAACGAGAACGACCGGTCGTCACGGTCCGGTTCGGGGTTGGTGAACGAGAACGACACAGGCAGCTCCAGCCGGGTCAGATGTTCATGTGGTGGGCGCGCCGGATGGCGGCCTCCCACACGCTACGCACCTGTGCTCCGCTGTGGGAGTCGTTCCAGGACGGGATCGTCTCCCACTTCTTGCCGTGCTGGCGACGGGCCTCGTCCAGGAGCAAGTTCCCGGCGTCGCAGTAGGCGGCGTTGCGGGCGCCGGCTGCGGCGCGCAGGGCGCCGATGGAGCAGCGGGCGCCCTCGGGGTGGACGAGGCTGTGCCTGGCCCAGCCGTGGGTGTCGAGGAAGGTGAGGGCGTCGGTGAGGGTCTTCTCGACCGGGCCGGTCAGGCGCACCGGCGGTGCGACGGGCGGGTTGAGGGGAACCTTCGCGGGAGCCGCGGGGGTCGCCCGTGTCGTGAGGGTGGCGGGTTCCGGGGCGGGGTCGAGGAGCTGGAATGCCTTCGCGTACAGGTCGGAGTCGATGGGGCTGAAGTCGGTCTCGGTATGGGTGTTCATGCTGCCCTCCACAGGCCGTTCTCGTTGATGACCTCGTCCCGCTTCTTCAGCTCGGACAGGCGCGGCTTGATGCGCTTGGCCGGGATCTCCAGCTTTCGGGCGATGGTCTCGGCGGTCATCGAAATGGACTGCTCCCGCAGGAGTTCGAGGATGCGGGGCTTGATCAGCTCCTGTCCGTCAGGGGCCCCCACGGTGGCGGGGGCACCGGGCCTGCTGCTTCCGGCGATCATCTGAAGGCCGCCGGGGTTGTGGTGGGGTGCCTCCTGCGAGGAGGCGGCGCCCTCGGCTGCGGTGAGGAGGTCGGCGAGGCTGCCGATCAGGTTCTTGCCGCGCTTGTCGACCATCGGCGTCTGGGCGATCGCGTCGCGCTCGCGCCAGGCGTCGCAGTCCTCGATCCCGACCGGCCGCTCGCCTCCGGCGAGGGAGACGGGCGGCACGTCCAGGTGCAGGGAGCGGAACTGCACGGCCTGCGAGCCGGGGGTGAGGAGGTAGCCCAGGCCGAACGTTCCGTCCTCGGGAGCAGCGGCGACCTCGGTGGCCAGACCGGACATGTCCCGGTCGGCGACCTTGGCGTACTGGCCAGGCCACTGCGAGGGGATCATCGACAGGTCGAGGCCCTCCGCGCCCTCCACCGCGTTCGCCCCGACCAGCGATCCCTGACCACGCGCGCAGCGCAGGAACACCGCACCACCGCCGATGAGGAGCTGGGAGCGGATGACCGTGGAGTTGCCGAGGTCTTCGGCCAGCGGGGTCTGGGTGGCCAGGACCACGCCGATGCCCCGCTTGAGGGAGCGACGGGTCAGCTGCTCCACGATCGCCTTCGCCTCCAGGTGATAGGGCGAGGAGGCCGACAACAGCATGTGCGCCTCGTCGATGACGACCAGGACCAGCGGGTCGGTGAAGGGGAAGGCCGGGCTGCGGTAGCGGGCCTCGCGGTCGAGCATCATCGCGTAGGCCAGGCGCAGCGCGCCCATCGCCTCGTCCAGGCCGTCCCCGAGGTACGCGGCCAGCGAGGCGCCGGCAATGGTCCCGGCCTGCGGAGAGGCGAGGACCACCGCGACACCGGAGCGGTGCGCGGAGAGCAGGATCTGCTCCAACAAACCAGATTTACCCGACCGCGATCCGCCCACCAGGTAGAGGTGACGGGCGCCGGAGCCGGGCTGCGCCAGCGGCAGGAGCGCGGCCCGGCCGTCGACGTAGGTGCCGGCGCGGACGTAGCCGCGCGAGTCCATCGACAGTTCGTCCAGGACCGAGGAGAGCATCGTGCCGTGCATCAGCGCGTGCTCCCGCATCACCCGGATCCCCATCTGCGACGGCTTGCCGCCCGGGGCCAGGGCGATCTGGATCGTCTCCAGGTCGAGGTTGCCCGCGAGGTCCTGGAGGTTGACGGTCCCGATCGCCCGACGGTCGCGGGTGGCGATCCCTTCCCAGTCCAGCGGCCCGTCGTAGCGAATGAGGGTCAGGGTGGTGCCGGGCATCGCTCCTTCCGGCACGCCCACGTACGCCGCCCACATCTCCTCGGGAGTCGTGGGGGCACCCGCCTCGATCTGCGGCTGCACGGCCGGCACCTTCAGGTGCACGGTGACCGGCAAGGCGTTGGGCGCGTAGTGCTTGGGGTCGCCCAGCTCGATCTGGGAGACGGGGATCTGGTAGACGGAGGCGATGTCGGCGGCCTTCACCCGCACCTGCTGCCCCTGGGGCAGGGTGATGATCCCGGTGAACGCCACATGGTCGCTGTCGATCTCCAGGGCGAGGTGCTCCAGGTTGGCCCCGGCCTGGATGAGGGTACGGCCCTCGGTCTGGGTGGGGCCTGAAATGTATTCGCGCCACCAGGCGGTGATGAGCTGGGCCTGCGACGTCTGCCCGGTGTCCGCTCCCGCGCCCGTGGCCAATGTCGCGGGCGTGAGCGCGGCGGCGGGGATGTGGCCGGCGAGGTTGCGGTGGTGGGCCAGGGCGGCCGCTCCGGCCGGGAACGCGAGTCCAAGGGCGATCAGTGGGGTTCCGCCTGTGGCAAGGACCTCGTGCGCGGCGATGCCGCAGCCGGTGGTCGTGAGCCCGCACGCGATCAGAGACCGCAGAGCTGGAGCGGAGGTGTTGACGGCCCACGCCCCGGCTCCGGCCGCCGCGGCGGCGAGGGCGGACCAGGGGCCGGCCACGAGTGGCACCACCGCGAGAGCGGCGGGCGCGTACTGGATGAACTGTGCTCGGGTCGGCCCCATGATCCTCTGTGCTCCTTAACTCTGGGTGTAGAAGGCCGCTTCGGCCATGTCGACGGGGGAGGTGTCCACGGCGTCGGCGATCCCTCCGTGGTCGCTCTCGGTGGTCGTCTTCGCGTCATCGGCGGCCGCGGAGGCGCTGTCGGCGGAGGAGGTGTAGGCGCCGGCCGCGTCCTTGACGCCGGTCATGGTCAGCGCGGCGTCGGCGAACTCGGAGGTCGTGGCGTCGTCGACGGCCAGCGCCTTCATGGTTTCGGAGGCGTCCAGCATCTGCTCGGCGGCGTCGTCGATGTCGGAGGCGAGGGTGGTGACGGTCTGGGCGTGGGCGTTGACCTTGTGGGTGAGCCAGGCCAGCTTGGTGCGCAGGGCCGCGTAGTTCGCGGCGTCCTTCAGGGTCTCGGTGACGGTCATGTGGGGCCTCCCTATCGGGCGTTGTAGAAGTCGCGTTCGGCGGGCTTGGTCAGGGGGGAGTCGGCGACGGCCCTAAAGATCGGCCCGTGGCGGAGCTCCGCGTTCGCGGACGCGGTGCGGCACGCTTCCTCGCCGCCCTGGATCTTGTCGTGGACGTCCTTGGCGGCAGCGGCCTGGAGGTCGAGCTGCTCCTTGAGCACCTCGCACTTGCCGATGAGGTTCGCGCCGACGCCCTTCGCGGTGATCTCAGCGATGAGCGTGTCGCAGTCCGTGGCCAGTTCCGTGGACTCGTCCATGAGTTCCAGGGCGGTGTCGGTGCTGGCCTGGCACAGGGTGGCCGATCCCTCGGCGAGGTCGATGACCTGAGTGAGGGTCATGACCTCACCACCGCTGTAGGTGCGGGACTTCCCCGCGGCGGTCGTGACGTGAGTGCCCTTCTCGTCGACGGTCGCGGAGTGCGGAACAGGCGGATTGGGCTGCAACTTGGGGTCCTTCCGGATGTGTTCAGGCAGCGGGACGGTGCGGGGCGGTGGGACAGTGCCCACCGGGGGAACTGCCGACCCCGGCACTCCCGTCGGCGGTGGGGTCGAGGGAGCCGTCGGCGGAGGTGTTGACGGAGGAGCCGTCGGGGGCGGAGGAGCCGTCGGCGGTGTGGTCGGGGTCGTCGGCGGCGGGGTCGGCGGAGCCGTCGTCGGAGGCGGGGGAGCCGTCGGAGGAGCCGTCGGGGGTGTGCTCGGCTTGGGCGGTACGGTGGCCGCGGAAGGCCCTGAAGCGGGCCCGGCGGAAGTGGAAACGGAAGGCTTTCCGCTCGGCTTTTTGAGGTAGGCCGAACGCCATCCGTCGCGTAGACCACCGGCCATATGGGCGCCCGCGAGCAGCCCGTAATGGGTTTTCGCTGCGACGTTGTACGGCGTGTTTCTGAACGCATCCGGCGCTCGGGCCGGATTCCATTTCTCTTTTGTTTTAGCGGGGGGTTTTTTGATTCCCGCCTGTTCGTATTTCTCGTTTGTTTTCTCCACGCCGAACAGGTAGCTGATGGCGAGGAGTACCAGGAGCTCCATGGCCCTCCCTTCTGTGACTCTGTGTGGTTGCGGTCGGTTACCGGTTACCGGTTACAGCCCCCAGAGACCCGCCGAACCCCCCGCTGGAGGGTCCGAACCCTGGTCTTGTGGGCCTGTAACCGGTAACCGGTAACCGGGATTGCTCACTCAGTGCGACGAGCCGATGTTGTCCACGGTCGTGTTCGCCGTGCTGAACACCGACTCCAGCGTGGTGCGGATCTCCTCACTGAACGGCGTGTACGGCAGGAAGATCCCGGAGACGATCAGCATGATGCAGACCGCCATCTGCTTTCCCTTCGTCTTCTTGAAGGTGAAAAAAAGGGCCCAGCAGAACAGGCCGAGAGCGAAGAACTGAAGTGTCATGTCATGCACCCTTCTCGAAGGTAAATCCCTTGTCGTTCACGGGAGTGATAGCACCCGAACCAGAAGAGGATCCGGAGGGCGCGGAAAGCTTCTTGTAGGCGATGAATCCGCCGCCTCCGACGAGCGCCACCCACAGCCATGGACTGGAGGTGATGCCGCCGCCGGCACCGTCACCGGAGGACTTCTGGGCACTGGGGGCCGTGCCGCTGAAGACCGGGGCGTCGCACTCGGGAATCCTCGCGATGTCGTACGAGGCGGCCTTGGCGACCGCCGCCGAGCGGGCCTTCATGCACTCGCGGTAGACGGTCATCTCCCGCTCGTACGTGACCTTGGCGGCGGCCTCCTCGGTCTGCGCCCGCTGCTTGTCGGCCTCCGCTTCGACCAGGGCGTTCGCGGCGCTCTCCTGGGCGCGCGCACGCTCCTGGGCGGCCTGCTCGTTCTGCATGCTGGTGACGGTGATGACCGTGCCGCACACGGCGACGACGGCGAGCGTGCCGCACACGGCGAGCGCCGCGGTGTTGCGGCGCATCCCGTCGACCGCAACGGACAGACGCGAGGTCTCGGTCTTCTCCGGCTTGTCCGGAGTCGGGGGCGTCGGGGGGTTCGGGGGGTTCATGAGGTTGAACTCCTTGTCCCAGTCGATTCCGGACATGGGCGGCTGACTCCTTTTCGATGCGGGAAGGGGGTTCTGACCAGGTGAAACGTGCTGTACTGGCCGGGTGACTGCTTCCGGCAGTCGCAACGAGGGCCAGCCCGATTCACGCGGGCTGGCCCTCATTGGTGTGTGCCGGATGTCTGAGAACTCGCTGGTCAGCGCCGCTTACGCGGCAGCAGCCGGGGGTGGCACCACCAGCAGCCCGATCCGTGGTCGTACAGGCTGCGGGAGTGGGCCAGCAGGAACGGTGTGGCCAGGATCGTGATGAGAGCGATCAGGCAGAGAATCATGCCGATCGCGTAGGCCAGGTTGCTCATGTCGAGCTCCTCTCGGTTCGGTGAATGCGGGTCACTACTGCGGGCGGCAGCCCAGGTTCGAGCAGTGCGATCTCACGAGACGTTCGTGAAGCGGGTCCGTGCGATCTCAAGGCGACGGCCGGCGGTGGCGCGTGAGACACCGAGGACGTTCTTGGCTTCGTCGACCGAGACGGTCTCCGCGCCCTGGCGCCGGTACATGAGACTGAGCAGCGAGGTGACCTGCCCCTCGATCTCAGCGTCCCGGGCAAGGGCGGGGCGGCCGGTCTCAGCGGAGCGCAGCGGGACCGGTGCAGCACCGTCGCCCCGGGTGGCCGTCTCACGGCCTGACCTGCGCGTCTCACTCGGGTGAGACGCGGTCTCAATCGAGCTCACTGAGCCGTTCGTCTCGGTGTGGCCCGTCTCAAGTGCCCGGGGGGTCTCACCCGAGTCCGTCTCGGCAGCACGCGCCGGGGCGATACGGGGGTGGGGAACCGTCTCGCCGGGGCTGCTGAGATCGGCGGTCCGGGTGTGCTCGGTCTCATCGAGGGGTGCGGGGCGGTTCGTCTCATCCGGCCCGGCGCCGTTGTTGGTGCCGGTCTCACCGGAGTCCGTCTCATCGGACTCCTTAGTGATCTGGTGGATGCGCCACATCACCCAGGGGGCGATGGCGGCCACGCTGACGATGAGCCACCACAGCGGGGCGCCCTTCTTGTCGACGCCGACCAGCCCGGCTGCCGCGAGGTGGTAGATCGCGTTCGCGGCGACCATGAGGATCAGCGCACCGGCAACGTCGCGGTGCCGGCGGAAGGCCTGCACGACGTAGACGTCGATCGCCAGGGGCAGCGCCCAGGCGACCTCTGCGGGCCAGCCGCTCAGCTTGGCCAGGGCGAACTCGCCGGAGGCGGTGAGGACGATCGTCGCGCCCAGGGCCACGCGCGGCCCCCAGGTGTTGACGAAGTTCTGCCGCTTCTCCTGCTTCTCGATGAGCGCCTGAGCCGCGGTGACCTCCGCCCGGGTGGCCTCCAGCTCCGCCCGTGCCCTTTGCTGCTCCGTGCGGGCGCGGGTGCGAACCTGCTCGGCTTCCTGCTTGGCGACGGTGACCAGGCGGCCTGCCTCCAGCTCCGCCGCGGCGATCCGCTCGGAGGCCGCGGTGTCCGCGCTGGAGATGGCACCGGCCGCCTTGGCCTCCGCGAGGGAACGAACCTTGAGGACGTCCTCTTCGGCACGGGCCTGGGCAGCCTCGAGGACCTGCTGCGCCTCGCCGCGCCGGTCGTCGGCGTCCTGCTCGGCTTCGCGCAGCACGTCGGCGGCCTGCCCGCGGGCGTGGTCCAGGAGCCGGGCCGCGTCCTCCTCCGCCGTCGCGACGTCCTCGCGGGCCCGGGTGCGCAGCTGCTCGGAGTCCTTCTCCGCCTGCTGGCGCATCTCGGCCGCCGCCTCACGGCGAGCACAGGCGTCTTCCTCGGCTGCGGCCACCAGGTCGGCGGCCCGCTGCTTGGCCTCCTGGACCAGGTGGCCGGCGTGCGCGGCGGTGGCGTCCGCTTCGGCCTGGAGCCGGTCCTTGTCCTGCTCTGCCTCGGTACGTACCTGCTGCGCGCGGGTACGAGCGGCCTCCACGATCCGGGCGGCCTCGGCTTCGGCCTCGGCCTGGAGCTTCTCCGCGGCCTGGCGGCGGCGGGCGAGGGTCTGCTCGGCCGCCGAAAGGTCACCGTCGGCGATCGTGCGGGCGCGCTGCACGGTCTCTTCGGCCGCCGTGATCTGCTCCTCGGTGAGCTGGCGCATCCGCGCCGCCTGGTCCTTGGCGACGTCCAGGATGCTGTCCGCTTCCGCCTGCGCCTTCTGCGCGGTGCTGTCGGCCTCCGCGCTCTGCCGGCGGGCCTGGGCGAGCAGGGTGTCGGCCTCGGTGCGCGCGGCGGCGAGCAGCTGGTCGGCTTCCGCGCGGGCGGCCGTCACGATCGTCTCGGTGTCGACCGCCGGGGCCGGGGCGGGCTCGGTGACCACGGGCGTGTTCACGGCCTCGCTCTGGTCGGACGTCGTGGCCGTCTTGGTGGTGGTGGCCCTGGTCGTCGTCTTCTTCGCGGGAGCCTTGCGGGCGGGTGCGCGTCGGGTGCTCACAGGCGAGGTCCTTTCTGATGTGCGCCTGCCGGGCCGCTCAGGAAGGGGCAGCCCGGCAGGACTTGAGGGGGAAGGTCTGGGCTATGCCCGACCCGGGGAAGGCGAAAGACCGGCCTCCCGGCACACGGGCAGCTGGACCTTGAACGTGCTGTGGGGCGGGCGGCGAAACGGTCGCCGCTCCCGTCACGGGGGAGCGCTTCGCGGATCAGGTATCCGTCGGACGGTCGTCACCAGCCGTTGAGGACGGCCTCGTAGTGCGGGTAGCCGTAGCGGGCGGCGGCCTCGTACTCGCGGGCCCCCTGCGCGCCGCGCGCTCAGATCCCGGCCGCGGTCTCGTGGCCCTGGTCGAGCAACTGGTCGGCCATCGACTGCTGCACCTGGGCCGTGCGCGCCCAGTCGGCGGCGATGGCCTGCATCTCCTCGTGGGAGTGGAGCGGCGGGGCGGGCGGGGCGATGTCGCCGATGACGAGGTAGCTGTCGATGTCGGCGGCGCACCACCGGGTGGGGTCGCCGTGCTGGTCGCGGAAGAAGTCGAGGCTGAGCGTCATTGCTGCTCCTCACGGGGTCGGTTCAGCGGGTGCGGAGGTGGTTGAGATAGGCGTTCTGCAGCCGGGTGAACTGCTCGAAGAGCGGTTCACCGTCCGGGCAGTGGCGTCCGTTCTGGCAGGGCGGGCAGCCCTTGTGGTGGGCGCGCCAGGTATCGCTGGCGGCCATGTAGCGGGCGTGGAGGCTGTCAGCCACCGGCAGGCTTCCGATCAGTTCGTACGGGGTGGAGGTCGGTGACTCGGTGGCCGGCCTCCCACGCCTGCGCGGCCGCCGTAGCGGCGGCCGCGAGCAGAACGTGGGTGAGCGGGTGAGCCAGACCGCGCAAAGTGATGGCCCGGACCGCGTAGTACTGAGCGGCCCGGGCAGCGCGTATGTGATGCACCGGCAACTACTTCTGGCCGGTGCCGGAGCAGCCCTGGCAGGTCTGCATCTCGACGCCCTGGTAGGGGGTGCCGTCCGCGCCGACGTGGTTGACGGTGACCATCTGTTGGCCGCTCCCGCCGCAGGAGGTGCAGCTCATCGGGCCACCCCCGTTCCGCTGCAGGAGGTGCAGGACTGCCAGGTCTGCCGGGAGACACCGTCGCCGCTGGTGTCCTCAATCCGTCCGCCGGTGCCCCCGCAGGAGGAGCAGGCCTGACCGGCCGCGATGTTGATGCGGGCCCGCATCTCCGCGACGGTGCGCGGGGCGCGCCTACCGGCGGGGATACGGGTGTCGGTCTCGCGGACGATGCGGACCAAGAGACTACCGAGGCGCTGGTGCACGTCCTCGGGCTCGTAGCCCCTGCGGTCGTCCTCCCGCTCGATGTCCTCGATCGTTCCGGCGTTCGGGGCGAGGGTGGTGACGCTCATGCCGCCACCCCCCAGCCGCTGCGTGCACGGCGGGCGGTACGGATCTGGCGAATCTGGGCGGCCACGGTGCGGAGCCGGTCGTTCTGAGCAGCGGTGCGCAGCGCGCTGGAACGCGAGGCGCCGTTCCGGCTGGAGTCGGGGGTCAAGATGGCCTCGGTGTGGAGCTCGGTCATCAGCGTGTCGAGCTGGCGGCCCTGGGTGTCCCGGTCGACGTCAACCGCCGCCTGCAGGCGCACGGCCTGGGCGGTACGAATGTCGGCGAGTTCCTGGCCGGTCAGGCCGGCGCGCACCAGTTCGTCCGTGTCGGGCTCACCGTCGCCGTTGCGCAGGGCGAGCTCCTCGCACGCGGCCCGCATCGGGCAGCCGGTGCAGAGGCGGATCGCCTCGGTACGTCGCGCGTGCCAGTCGGTGTCCGGCTCGTCATCGGCACGGAAGAAGAGGTCCGGGTCCATGCCGGTGCAGCGGGCACCGGCGTCGACCGCGGCCTGGAGTACGGCCCGGCGCGTGTGCCGGGCCTGAGTGGATGTCATCCTGTGCATGCGCATGTTGCCCTTCTGTGGAGGGTGAGCTGCGAAGACGGCCCCCGGGTTGCCCCCCGGGGGTTCGTCGTATTCAGGGCCGGTAGCCCTGGGCTGCTGTACGAGCAGCCACGGCCGGTCACCCCGTTTCGTCGGGGTGACCGGCCGTGGTCGTTCGTACAGCGCCTACCAGCGGTGGGTGAGGTCTTTCTCTTGCCGTTCCAGGACCGCGATCGTGGTCTCCAGGTCGGCCCGCTCCCACGTGGTGAGCGGCCGGGCGCCGGGCTTGGTCGGGGCGTTGAGCATTTTGCGCAGCGCGGTCAGGACGTCGCGGACGCGCTGCTGGTCGGTCTTGTGGACCGGGCCGGCCACCTTTTCCCACTGCTGGTCGTGCAGCAGGCGCAGTGCCCAGGCGCGCTTGTCGGCCTGCTCCTCCTGCCGCGTCTGCCTCTGGCGGCGGAGAGGCGCAGTCCGCTGGGTGTGCGCGGCGAGGTGCGCGAGACGACGGCCGTCCGCGCACCGGGGGGTGGTGGCAGAGCAGGTCGTGCAGCTCTTGACGTGAACCTCGTGCAGCTTGCGTGCCGTCTTGTCGTCGACGAGGCCGCCGACGATCTGCATGACAGCCGGGGTGGGCATCGGCTGGGGCTTGCGGATGACGCGGTCAGCGCGGCGGCCGTTGGTCTCCGAGACGCCCTCCTCCAGACGGCGGGACCACGTGGCAACGGTGACGTTGATCGTGACCAGGCGGTGGCTGCCGGGACAGCGGACCGGGTCTTCGGTGCCGGCCTGCTCGGTGTGGTGGGGGACCAGCTTGGCCGTGGCCCGCTCCGTGTCGGCGACGCGGATCGGAACCCACGTGCGGCAGGACGGGCACACCAGGGAGATGCAGGCGGGATCGAGGTCGTACTCGTGCGCCGGAAGCTTGGAAACGACGATCGGGTCAAGGCGGCTGATCGTGCGAGACCGCGTCCGGCGCTGGCGCTCACGGCTGACGGTCTCGACCTCACGGACGGATGCGGTCATGGGGAAACTCCTCACGAAGCAGGCGGGTCGGGTAAGGCGTCGCGGGTGCCCTCTCGGCCACGCCAGCACCCACCGGAAGATCCGGGCGTCCTGACGGACCGACAACGCATACGCGCTGCGACAGTTCAAACAGCAGTCACGGACACGGGGAGGAGTTAGTTGCCTCAGACTCCCCGAGGCCACCGAAGTGGCGACTGGTCGCGCAGTGGTACAGGAACCGAGGGTCCGGCTCCCACATCCGGCGGCGTACGAGACGGCGTCCGGGTGAGGGAGCCGGGTCCGTGAGGACCCGGCTGGAGCTACGCCGCGAGCGGCAGGGACTTCATGGCGGTGGCCGGCGGCGCGATGCGCAGCTGCGCGGCGTAGGGGAGGAGCACGTCGACCAGGCGCTCGCGCACCAGCTCGGTGATCGAGGGGTCGGCCGCGAGGATGTCCCGCGCCGCTTCCCGCCGCGCCCCGGACTCCGCGATGACCTCGTCGCGCGCCTTGGTCTTGCCCTTCGTCGCCGCGGCCGCGGCGTCCCATCGGGCCAGCTCGTCCGACGTCACCAGCCCGTACATCTCGAGCGGCGTACCGAAGGCGATGTCCATGTCGATGTCGCCGAAATCCGGCAGCTCCACGTCGATGGCGTTCAGCAGCTCCTGGGTCTCCGTGTCGAAGTGCTCGGTGGTGAGGCTGTCGGCGGGGTGGCGGATGACGTTCATGGGGTGGAGCTCCTTTCGAAGGGGCTTGACCTGCATATTCAGTGAGCTGCGCAGCACGATGTGACTCCAAGCTCGCCACCAGTGACCCGGACGGTGATGTCTCCAGTGAAGCGAAGCTCTCTAGCTATGTCAATGAACTCTCTAGTTAAATATAGTGAGGTGGCGCTTACGGCCGGGCTCCCAGCCCTGCACGGAACACCGGCCGTACGATCGCTAGAGACCTGAGGAGATGAATGAGCAGCGACGAACCCAGCTCCAAGCGCCCGAAGTACAAGCGGATCGCTGATGACCTGCGTGCCGCGATCGAGCGGGGCGAGTACGTCCCTGGCGACCGTCTGCCGGGCGAACACGCCCTGTCGGAGGAGCACGGCGTGGCTGTCATGACCGTGCGGCAGGCACTTAGTGTGCTGAAGAGCGAGGGACTGGCGGAGTCGCGGAAGGGGGCAGGGGTGTTCGTTCAATCCTTCAGGCCCATCCGGCGGCGCGGCATCCAGCGGCTCTCGCGAGAGCGGTGGGGCTCCGGCAAAACCATTTGGTCTGCGGATGAAGATCGTCCGCTGACGATCGACCAGGCCAGAGTCGAAGAGGTCGCACCCCCGGCGCACGTGGCGGAGGTTCTCGGGCTGGAGGCCGACGCGACTGCGTGCCTCCGGGCCCGGCGCTTCGTTCTGGATGGCCGCCCCGTAATGCTCGCTTCGTCGTACCTGCCCTACACGCTTGTGGAAGGTTCGGCGATCACCCGGGCTGATACCGGCCCCGGCGGTACGTACGCACGGCTCGCGGACCTGGGACGCGCCCCTGTCCATTTCCGGGAGGAGATCCGCAGTCGCATGTCGAACGGCGCAGAGGCCGACCAGCTGGAACTTCCGGGGCCTCGACCAGTACTGCTGCTTATGCGGACGGCCTTCGACGTCGAGGGAGTCGCCGTCGAAGTCAACGAGATGACGATGGACTCGACCGCGTACGTCCTCGACTACGAGTTCGACGCCTGACGTCGCTCCGGTGATGCTGCACTTGTCGTTGTTCACGGCGCTCCCCTCACTTCGCTTGACCTGCGGCGTTGTGGGCTCCATCACACCGGCCAGAGCGACTTGACGGAATCACAGATCGTTACTGAGGTTCGTTCGCATCCGTCTTCACGCGTTTTCGCATCCGCGTTCACGGAGGAGGCCGCGGTGGGTCACCTCACAGCGCGACCACGCGGGAGCTCGCTCTGGAGCGGGAGCTGCTGGCTGTGACTACCAACGCCGGCACCGCCAGGTTGCTCTCCGCACAGGGGCTGCCACCGTGCTGGAGCAAGTCGCCACTCTTGGGGGCGAACCGGATGCGCACCGGTACAAGACCGCGTGGTCACAGGAATTCCGGCGTCAGGGTGTGGTCACGTTCACAGCTGCCAGTTCGGAAGTTTCACCGGGTTGGCAGAATGCTCTTCCCACGGTGTCGCAACTGAGCGCCACTACATCCACGTTCACATTTTTGTTTGCGTCGTTTCCGAAGGTGCGGATCTAAGGTCCGTGACTATGGCGAATGAGGTCTGGGGCATGGCCAAGAATCACCCGGGATGGCGTCCGGACCTGCTGCGCCAGCAGCGGGAGAAGCACGGGCTGACGTTGGAGGCCACGCGGGAAGAGCTGCACAAGGTGGTCCGCCGGGCGAAGATCGACGAGCCCGCTGCGCATCCTTCGACGTTGTCCCAGCACGAGTCGGGCGAGGTCTATCCGGGACCGCCGTACAGGCGGGCGTACTGCCTTCTGTACGGAGCGACGGAGCCCGCGTTGGGGTTCCGCAACGCCCTGCCCGGTGAGGAGACCCGCTTTGATGTGACGCCGCTGCCGGAGCAGCGCAACGGCTCGCACGTGTTGGCCGTGGAGCGCGCTCTGACCCGGATCGGCTCCGGCGGGGAGGGTTCCGACCACTACGGGTGGCAACAGCGCGTGATGGAGGCGTGGAAGCGGCGCCACACGGGCGGCGACCCGCACAGTCCCTGCGTTGTCCTGGTCGGGGGATTCGCCGGCAGCGGCAAGACCGAGTTCGCACGGTTCCTCACTCAGCTGACCGGCTGGCCGCTGGTCGACAAGGACCCGCTGACCCGCCCTCTGGTGGAACAGTTGTTGATGGCGCTGGGGTCTCACGCGCATGACCGGCACACCGAGGTCTACCGCGAGAAGGTCCGCCCAGCGGAGTACGCGGCGCTGATGCAGGCGGTCTACGCGAACGTGCAGTGCCGCATCAGCACCGTGGTCACCGCGCCGTTCATCGCGGAGATGTCGGACGAGCAGTGGATGCAGCGGCTGATCAACAAGTGCCAGGCGCAGGGCGTCGACGTGGCACCGATCTGGGTGCAGTGCGACGTGGAATCGATGCACGAGTACATCTCCAGTCGCGGAGCGGCCCGGGACAGCTGGAAGCTGGAGCGGTGGGAGGAGTACCTGGCCACGATCGATGTCGAGCTGCGGCCCGTCGTTCCGCACCTCGTGGTCGACAACAGGATGGGTACGGCCATTTCTCTCGCCGACCAGGCCCGGCACGCGCTGGGGGCGGTGTCCGTATGAGCACCGCGCGGGGGATCGTGCTGTACGGGCCGCCGGCGGCCGGCAAGGACACCGTGACGGCGGCGCTGGCGAAGCTGGACCGCTCCTACGCGCAGTTCACCCGGTTGAAGGTCGGATCCGGAAAAACCGACGGCTACCGCATGGGCACGCCCACGCAACTGGAAGAACTGGAAACGGCCGGGGAGGTCCTCTACCGCAACGAGCGGTACGGCAACGTCTACGTCATCGACCGGCCCGGTGTGCGCGCGGCGTTCGCGGCCGGTGTGCCCGTGGTGCACCTCGGGCAGGTCGACGGCATCCGCGCGCTGGTCAACGGCTACCCGGCCAACTGGTTGGTGGTGCTGCTGTGGTGTCCGCGCGAGGTGACCGAGCAGCGGTCGGCGAAGCGCGGCGACAGCGACACCACGGCACGCCTGACGGCGTGGGACGCAACCCGCGACGATCTGGACAAGCACCCGGGTACGAACTGGGACCTGACCGTCGACACCACAACAGCGGGCCCGCAGAAGTCAGCGCGGCTCATCAACCAGCTGCTGGCGCAGCGGGCGGGAGTGGCGTCGGCATGAGCGCGGGCTACGGCTGGGCAAGTCGGTCCAGGGCGTCGGTGAGCGTGAGCTCGCTATCGTCCTTGGCGTCGTGCCACCGTGCCAGCGTGGTCGCGGCCGCGCGCAGCATCTCTGGTGGAAGGCCGATGGCCGCGAGCGCGTCGGCAGCTTCCTCCAGCTCCGGGCCCCAGCGCCATGCGCGGGCTGCGGTCTTGGCGACGTACTGCGGCTCGGACAGGTATGAGTCGGTGCGCTTCGAGGCAATCTCGATGAGCTCCTGGTCGACGCCATGCTCGCGCGCCATACCGACCGCGAGCGCGACCAGCACCCGCGAGGTCTTCTGGAACGCGGCGTACGACAGCTTCAGCGCGGACGCCTTCCCCACCTCGGTGCCCAGCACCGCTGTCCGGACCGCGGTGCCCGCGAACAGCGCCTCGATGCGCTCGGTCGCGCCGACCGGGCCGGACAGGTACAAGGTCGGGGTCTTGCCGCGGACCGGTGGGGAGCCTACGACGCCTCCGTCCACGACGGTCGCGTTCGATTCGAGCAGCCCGGCGATCCGCTGCACGCGCTCAGGGTTGATGGCGTTCGCCTCCACGTACACCCCGGTGAAGCGGTGCCCGGCGACGTCGCGGGCCAGGTCCTCGGCAGCGGCTGGCGGGCAGAGGCTGATGACGGTTTCGCTGCGGTCCAGCAGCTCAGCCATCGTGGCAACGGGTGTCAGTCCGAACTGGGCAGCGCGCTCCATGGACGCGGTGCTGCGCCCGGTCTCGCACCACAGGACCGCAGCCGCGTTGGTCGCGGCGCAGGCGGCTACGGCGGCGCCCATACTGCCGGGGTGGAGGATACCGACGGTGGGCTGGTCCACGGTGCTACTCCCAGGTCTCGTTGAGCAGGATGGTAATGGCGTCGGTGACGTCGTCGACAACGTGGTGCGCGGCGGGGAGTTCGTCGGGCCAGGGGCGTCCGCGCAGCCAGATGGTGCGCAGGCCTGCCCGGTGGCCCCCGCCGATGTCTCCGTCCGGGTTGTCGCCGATCATCCAGCCTCCGTCCGCGAGGCTGACGCCGCATCGGGTGGCCGCAAGTTCGAAAAGGCGCCGATCCGGCTTGCGGATCTCCAGGTCGCCCGAGGCGGCGACGCCGTCGACAAGGGAGGCAAGGCCGGTCCCCGCGAGTTTGGCGCGCTGGATGTCGCCATCCCCGTTGGTGATGATGCCGGTCGTCCAGGCGGCAGCTCGCAGGTGGGCCAGGCCCTGGAGGACCTCGGGGCGGCAGGTGACGGCGGCCGACATGAGGTCGACGTACTCCTGCCACAGATCCGCAGCCGACGGCTCCAGGCCGAAGGCGTCCCGCAGCCGGACGAAGTCGTTGGCGGTCGCACGGTCGGCCAGCTCGATGCGCAGCCACTGTTCGGCGTCTGGGGAGAGGGCGCGGGAACGGCACAGGCACGTCAACGCGCCGCTGAGCACCGACTGCCGATCGGCCAGCGTGCCGTCCAAATCGAAAAGCGCGAGTCGTTGCACGGTCCCGGACCCTACCGGGCGTCGGACGCAGCGCCGTTCACGGCAGCAGCGCGCCCCCGCCGGAGAGCAAATGGTGTATGTTTCGGAGATCGATCGATCATGGGAGCTTGCGCTATGTCCGACCCGGACCGCTTGAAGCGGGTCGACGCCCTGCTGGAGGGCCTGGACAACGTCCTGCCGCCGCCTCGCGTGCGCAGTCAGCTGCGCCTCGCCGCGAACCTCACCCAGCAGGAGATCGCGGACGCGGTGGGCGTGAAACGCCTTGCCGTAGTGCGGTGGGAGCTGGGGAAGAGCAACCCTCGGCGCCCACAACGACAGGCATACATCCACCTGCTCAATCAGCTCGCAAAGCGTTTCCCCGAGGCCGCTGTACTGGATTTGGGCAGCGCGACGCCGGCCTCTGAATCCAGGGGGTCGGGATGACCTAACGGCCATCGGCCGCGCGCACCAAGAAGCGGACTAACCTCCCGCTGACCTCGCGCGGCCCGTCTCCGACTCGAGCTCATAACCCGAGTCGGTCGCTCAGATTCCAGTTGAAGCTGGTCCCTGAGCCGCGGCTTATCAAGCCGCCCATCTGTACCCGGCCCCTTATCAGGGCCACCTGTACCACCGGCCACTAACCACGGCCACCACAGCCAGATCAGCAACTTGCGTCACCCGCGGGCCCCTGCCAGGGGGCTTCGCGGTTCAGCAGAACCGGGAGGGGAGGAGAAATCTCCCCCCGCCCGGTCGGCGTACGCCCGCTTCTCACGAAGGGGGCTTACCCGACACATCCGCACATCTGGCTCGTCCAGCTCCGAGGGGCTCTGGCCGGTCCAGCTATATGGAAGGCAGGTCGTTCTCATAGTGCCCGAAGTGGCGTCCTTCTGTCAGCTTGACCTTGTCCGTTTCGCCCCGGTACGGGCCGCGCGATCTTCCCGCACGTCAAGAGAGACCCATGCGATTTGGGCTAATTATCAGCCTTGGCAGCATAAATCCTTGGCCATGGGTGTAACCAACGCGACAACCACTGGCCGCAGCTCGAACAACGCGGTCAGGGGCGGTGGGAGCGGGACTTGCATGGCTAACCCCCGCATCAGCCACGGTGCCGCCATGAGACCCATCTCTCATCCGTACCCGCACACCAGTACCCTTCCCGGCGGCACGGTGAGCACCGTGGCGGCGCCGACCGCCGCGGTGCTCCGGAACTCCGGCCCGTGGTGCGCAACGCGATCCGAGATCGTTGCCCGCCGCGCGGGAGCGACGGGTGTATCCGGTGCTCGTCGGTCTCTGTCCACAGGCTGCCCGGTGCAGGGTCGGCGGGTGGATGACGAATCGAGCGTTCCGGCTGCTCAGGGGGGTGTCCGCTTTGGCGTGTACACCTGCCCGATGACGATTACCCAGACGGCTTCGGCCCTTGGAACCCTCACTTCTCCGCTCGGGGCGGTGGGCCGGTGAGCTCCGTGGCGGTTGAGGCCGCGGGGGAGTCGATCGATGGTGTGCCGGTTCGCCGGCAGCGGGTGAAGGTGCCGATGCGGTTGGTGTCGTCGCCGTTCTACGCCGATGTCGCACTGTCGGTGTACATGAAGGTGAAGGCGCTCGGAGCGCGTCCGGAGGGGTGTGAGGCGAAGGCGGTGACGATCGCCTCGTACCTGGACATCTCCAAGGCATCGGTGGAGCGGGGCCTGAAGATGCTCTCGCGTCCGGCGCCGGACGGTGTGATCGAGCTGAGGTCGGAGCGCCGGACGCTGCCGGGCGGCCGGGGCACGTCGGCGGTGCGTACGACGCGTCCGGTGAAGCGTACGGAGTCGTTCGTGTGGCTGCCGGTGGCGGCCGCGGAGGACCTCACGCCCCGGCAGTTGCGTGCGTTCGCGGTCATCACGTTCGCGGAGCAGATGAGCATCGCGCTGACCGAGGGAGAGCTGGCGGGGCACCTGCGGCACCACTCGGGCAAGAAGGCCGGCCAGCCTCTCACCGCGGCGGCGGCCGGGGTGGTCGTCGACGAGCTGGAAGCGGCGAAGTGGACGACGGTGCGGCGGCGCGCGGGGGCTCAGGGCCGCCACCTGTTCGTCGCGTGCGACATCGCTCCCGCGGCCGGTGTGGAGGCAGGTGAGCCGGTCGCGGACGCCGTGCCCGAGACGGTCCAACTCGTCGACAACTCGGTCGACGAGCTCCAGAGAGGGATTCCCAGGCAGCGCAATGAGCCGAAGGCGTCCGGGCGAGGTTTGTCAGGAGAACGCCAGGCTCGGGTGCTGGGCCAGGGCCAGGACATCGTGTGGACGCGGTCGCGTCGTGCTGAGCCGCGGGCGTGGCTGCGTGCGGTGGTGTGGCTGGTCGCTGCTGGGCTGCACCGGGAGGCCGGTCCAACGACGCTCGTGATCGCTCGGGATCTCGCGGCCCGGATGGACTACCGGCGCGGTCTCGTGATCTACGACCTGGAGGGCACGACCCGCCGGACCGGTACGTCGCCGGCCACGGTGAAGCGCCATGTGAAGGTGCTGCGCGAGCTGGGCGCGCTGGTGTGGCTGGTCCATGGGTCGAAGCGGAACATTGCCCTGCCCGGGGAGCCGTACATGGCGACGGCGACGATCTACGGCGCGGTCGTCCCGCCGGTGTTCGACGAGGCGATGGGGCACCGGCTGGCCGGGGCCGGGTACGAGGCCAGAGTCTGCGGGATGACCGAGGCCGGCCGGGAGCGGGCGGTCGCGGAGTCGGCGGCGCGCAGCCAGGCCCGGGAGAAGACCACGCGCCGGACCGAGCGGTGCCGGTCCACCGGCCAGGGCCGTGCCGACTCCCGCCGGGCTCTTCCTGTGGATAACCCGGCTGTGGACAAGTCCTGCTCGCAGGGCCGTGAGCCCCATTCTCCTGGTCGTTACCACCGATCACCTGAAGTGCAGGTTGAGAGTGGTTGTAAAGACACCTCGCGCCAGCGCGCGAGCCGCACAACCGCATCTCCCTCTCCCGACAACAGCAGCAGCAACAACGGCCAGGGGGGCCGCCGCACAGCCCGTCAGGTGCAGCGCGGTATCTGGATCACCCGGCAGGTACGGGCACGGGTCTGGTGGGCCCAGGGCGTGAGGCTGCGGCGCCTGGAATTCGTGCTGCGGCCGTTGATCGACGCAGGCCTGGACGCCGACACCATCGCGGCGGAGCTCCACTCCTGGATGCTGACCTGGCGCCCGACCCGGCCCGCGGAATACATCCGCGTCCAGCTGGCCAAGCAGGCCACGGCCGAGCACGTGGCGGCCGAGCTCGAGGCGGAAGGCTGGGACGAGAAAGAAGCCTCCGGAGCATTGTCCGCCTCCGCGCCCGGCCTGGTGCGCAGTGTGCTGGACGGCCTGGCCCAGGGCCTCGCCACGTACTCGGCCCGCCAGGCAGAGCAGGGTCTGGACGACCTCTCCGGCTACGACGCGGCCGCCGACATGGCCGCGTTCCTCACCACTTCCAGCACGACGGGAGCCCCGGCATGAGCAACGAGACCACGTTGAGCGGCGTCGACCTGGCCCGCGTAGCCCTACAGAACGCCCGCGCCGCCGCGAAGACCGCACCGCAGCCCACCCGCACCAGAACCACCAGGCCGTCGTCCCGCAGGGGCGGCCGTGACCCACTCACCTTCGGTGAGGCCATCGCGCGAATGGTCGCCGAACGCGGCTGGGACACCACCACTGCCGCAGCCACCAAAAGCAACGCCATCATCGATCAGTGGCCCGCCATCGCACCCAAACTCGCGGGGAAGGTCGAGGCCGTCCGCTACGACGCCCATGACCGCACCCTGCACCTGCGACCCGTCACGCCCGCCTACCGCACCCAGCTGAACCTGCACCAGAAGGAGATCATCGCCAAGGTCAACGAAGCGGCAGGCCCGGACGCCGTGCGGCGCCTGAAAATCCTGCGCCCTGCCGACCTCACCGCCCGGCCGTCCCACGAGCCCGCCGGCAGCAGCCGACCACCAGAGCCTGCCGCCGCTCCGCCACCCGCCGCGGCAACCGTGGAGCCCGCCCGGCGAAAGACACCGGAGGGATACCGCGAGGCCATCGCCACCCACCGCGCCACCTGGACGAGACAGCAGCACACCAACCCGAAAATCCTGGCAGCCGCCGAACGCCAGCTCCGCGACCGGCTACGAGAGCCCGAAGAACGCTTCGCCGACGGCCGCCAGGCCCTCGAGGAACTCCGAGCCAAAGCCGCCGCCCAACAACAGGTGCGGCCCAGCGACGTATCCCGGGCACGAGCCCTGCAACGCCTCGCCGCCGAACGCGCGGGACTGACCACGCTCACCCCAACCTCCGCCCTCAATCCCGCCAGCCCCTCCCGGGCCGCCTGACAACGTACGGGTTCACACGTTTCGGTGACCGCCGCCGAAAGCCCACCGGGCCGGGGCCGGGAACCGCTCACCCTCGGGTCGCAACCACATCCGCCCGTTTCCCCACATCCCGCCCGGCCGCTCCGCGCCGGCCTCTGCAAGGCCACAGGTCCGTTGTCCGCGATTCGCGTCCTTGGCCGGTGACCCGGTCCCCGCCGCATGCTCCGAGCCCCCGATTCCGTCCGCCCCGTCACCAGGCCGACCGGCCCGGTGACGGGGCGGGAGAACGCCTCGGCCTGCTGTCGGCGCACGCTTGAGGTCCTTCTGGCCACACGTACTCCCACGAGCATCGAAAGCTGACAAACTGCGGTTCTACACGGGACCGGGACGGAGGAGTAGACCTCGGTGATTCGCCCCGATGAGCCCGCCGGGCGCGTCGACATGGCCGCTGCGGCGTTGAGGGTGGCCAGGGAAGATGCCCGCTCCCGCGGGGCCGCGTCGCATCGCGTCCAGCGAGCCAGGCCAGCCCCGCGACGGCGTCGCAACGCCGTGCCGGTCCCTCTCGCGCAGGTCCTGCTGGACCTTTTCGAGCGGCGTTTTCCTATGCCTTATCTCGCCCCGGTGAGCGCGTTGTGGCAGGACCGTGTAGGCCCGGATCTCGCCAAGCATGTGGTCGTCACCGGGTACGACGCGGCCGAGGGGGTGTTGTCCGTGCGCGCCGACTCGGTGGCGTGGGCGACGCAGACCCGTCTTCTTGGGCCCCGGCTGGTTGGCGTGCTGAACGAGGTCTTCGTGCAGGCCGGTGTTGGGCCTGTGCGTACGATGCGCATCGCCGGTCGGCAGTCGATGCCGATGGCCTACGTGGAAACGGAAACTTCCCACGCCGTGACCTCTCGCCCTCTGCCACAGCAGATGTCCTGGATGCCCCGGGCTTCCACTCCGCGCCTCGGCCCAGTCGTGGATCAGGCGGTGGACGATGCGGTGTCCCGGCAAACCGCGCAGGCGGAGCGCGAGTCACGTGACCGGCTGGATTGCCAGCGTGCCCGCACCGCGCTGGCAAGTGAAAGAGATGATGCCTCCGACTCGACGTGGGAGGCGGCACTGCGCCGGGCCCGGGCAGAGAAAGCAAGTGCACCGACACCACCGCCAGGGCCATAAAGTCATTGTCCGACCATGAGCATTCGCCGGACGCGCCAACGCCGGACAGCGGCGAGGGAACGGGGGAGAACACCACTATGAGCAACGAGTCAGACGGCCCGGAGACCCTGAGCAGCGACGACCACGCAATGTCCGCAGAGAAGACCGTGCTCCGCGCGATGCTGCTGTCGGCTGACACTCTCGCCGACGTCATCGAAATGCTCCACCCCCGCGACTTCTACGAGCCCGCCCATGCCCTGATCTACGAGGCCGTGCTCCGCGTCTACGCCTCCGGTGAAAGCCCCGACCCCATTCGAGTAACCAAGGTGCTCGACTCCGACGCGTCCCTGGACGCCGCAGGCGGCCGCGACTACCTCGACCTGCTCATCGCCAGGGGCAGCGGCGACGGCTGGCGCCGCGCCGCAGAGCGCATACAGGCCCACGCCATGCTGCGGCGCACCAAAGAAGCCGCCGCCCGGGTAGAAAGCCTGGCCTCCGAAAGCAAGCCCGAGGAGGCCGACCGTCTCGCCGACATCGCCCAGGCCGAAATCCTCGCGGCCACCGCCCAGCGCCCCCGCGGTCTCGCCCCTTCCTACTCGATCGGCGACATCCTGGAAGGCGCACTCGACCAACTCGAGGCAGCCGGCAGCACCGGCGCACTCAGCGGAGTCCCGACCGGCTTCACCGACCTCGACCTGCTCACCAGCGGACTGTGCCCCGGGCACCTCACCGTCGTTGCCGCCCGACCTGCCATGGGCACCTCCACCTTCGCCCTGGACCTCCTGCGCTCCGCCTCGATCAAGCACGGCCTGCCCGCGGCTCTATTCACCTACGAGTCCGGCCGCGAGGAAATCGCCACCCGCATCCTGTCAGCCGAAGCCCGCGTGCCCCTGCTCCACATGCGAGCCGGCACCATGGACGACGAACACTGGGTCAGGGTGGCCCGCCGCGTGCCCGACATCGCCAAAGCCCCCCTGTACATCCAGGACGAGGCATGGCCCACCTTCACCGACCTGCGGGCACAGTGCCGCCGTCTCGCCGGCCAACGCAACATCAAACTGATCATCGTCGACAACCTGCAGATGATGACCTACGGCACCCGCCCGCTCGGCTCTCGCTACGAAGAGATCTCCGAAATCTCACGGTGCCTGAAACTGCTCGCCTCCGAACTGCAGATCCCCATCGTCGCCATCTCCAAAGCCAACCGCGGCGCCGAACAGCGCACCGACAAAAGGCCAATGCTCTCCGATCTGCGCGACTCCGGATCGCTCGAAGACAACGCCGACCTCGTCATCCTCCTCCACCGCGAGGACGCCTACGAGAAGGAATCACCCCGCGCCGGCGAGGCCGACCTCATCGTCGCCAAACACCGCAACGGCCCCACCGCCACCATCACCTTGGCCTTCCAAGGCCACTACTCCCGCTTCGTCGACATGGCACAGACATAAGCTCACCGTGTGGGATCTCAAATCCCGTGTCGGAATCTCACGGCCAATGTCGGATCGACGTCGGATACGACATCGGTCGTGAGACCGCCCAGGTCAGAGAACCGGCGGCCAGAGCCGCTCCGAGCGGAGCGTCGAGGATCCGACACGGGCGTGAGATTCCAGCGTCCGACACGTCGTGAGACTGCGGATGAAGCCGCAGGTCATGAAGGCGGCATCCGACACGAGCGGCGAGAACCTACACACCGACTGTGGGGTCTCAAATCCCGTGGCACAGTCTCATTCGATCTTGGCACTTGATGGCACATCGGTGAGACATGCAGGTCAATAGGCTGCGGTCTCGCGGAGCAGCCGAGGAAGTGCCGCGCTCCGTGAGACCGCACCGTGTGCCACCGCCGTGAGACAGGGTGAAAGCCGCTGGTCAGCGACCCGGCCTGTGCCACGGGACGCGAGACCCTACAGACCTCCTGACGGAGCACGTCGCTTCGCCGTGCTGCCGGCACCGGGCTGTCGGCGCCGAGCGGGGGGCCGGGCCTGGGCCGCCCCGACTGCCGGCGGAAGCATCCTGGCCCAGTGGCCGGACATCGCGGCCGCCCTCCCCCCGAAGCTCGCCTCGCACGCCTTGGCGGTCGCCTTCCACGCGGAGAGCGGGCAGCTGGACCTGTGCCCGGACTCGCCCGCGTACACCACGCAGCTGCGCCTGATCGACTCCCGGATTGTCGCCGCGGCGAACGACGCGGTCGGCACCCGGGCGGTGCGCACCGTCCGCGTCCTGCCCGTGGGCGCGACGGCCCCGGCCCCCGCGAGGCGGTCGCGGCTCCGACGGCGGCGGCCGCGACCGAGACGCCGGTGAAGACCCGCGACATGGCCCGCCCGGTTTCCACCGCGCGCTCACCGCCCACCAGGCCGTCCCGCGCGGCCAGCACGTCAGCTCGGGCGTCACCGAGGCAATCGAGCGGCAGAACCAGGCGATGCGCGAGCTGAGCCGCCGCGCGTTCCCCGAGCCCGACATGGGCCCGGACGATGCGCCGGCCCCGATCGAGCAGGCCCGAGCACAGCGGCGCCGCCAGGCCGCGGTGACCGAGGCCGCCGCCCTGCGCCGGGCCCGAGCCGAACGCGGGCTGGCCGGGACACAGGCCGTCGTGCGGCAGTCACCGCCGTGGCGTACGACGGCGTGAACACGGAGATCGGCTGTGGGCCTACTCCCCCTGGTGGGACGATCCGCCCGACCGTCCCACCACGTACGCGAGGACCGGTCGTGCCGTATCCAGCCAGGCCCGATGGGTTTGTGCCATTCGTCGGCAACCCGCCTCCAACATCACCGACGCCCCGCTACACAAGAGGCCGGGATGGCGTGCTGCCGTTCCCTGGTGATGGCCGATCGTTGGGGGAGGTCTGGGCGGTTGCTGACCATCAATGTGGCCGTGCTGCTCGCAGTCGTTGTCTTCTTCCGGCTGCGGCGCCGTACGCAGGCCCGCAGCCGGAATGAGGAGAGGACCACGGCCGTCATCATCCTGGCGCTGGGTGGCTTTGCGCATCTCTAGGAACAGCAGATGTGGATGGAACTGGGAGGCGGTTGGCGATCTCCCGTCCCGTGGATATCGATGGGAAATGACGGCACTGTCTGCGGTGGAGACTGCCGACCGGCGCGGTCCAGGAGAGCCCGGCCCTTTGGCGAGAGTTGTCGGCCGCTGGGGAAACGGCGTGACAAGGCGATGCCTGCTGCGGAAGACTCGCGTCGTGCGAGATCGTGTAGATGCCTCCTCTGGCCTGGTGCTGCGGAGGTGGAAGGCCGAGGACGCCGGGGCGGTGATGACCGCGTTCGCGGATCCGCTCATGCGTGGCCAGTCCAGCGAGCCGGTTGATTCTGTCCAGGCTGCCGAACAGTGGATATCGGCTCGTGGTGACCAGTGGGCTACGGATTCTGCCTATTCCTTCGCCGCCGTCGATGGCGGTGGTCTCGTCCTGGGCCAGGTGTCTGTCGGCCAGGTGGACCGGCGTCATGCCACTGGGTGGGTGTCCTACTGGACGACGCCGGCGGCTCGTGGCCGGGGAATAGGTTCCCGTGCCTGTCGTGCTGTGGCCCGCTGGGCTTTCGACGATGCGGAACTCTTCCGACTGGAGCTTGGGCACCGGTTGAACAATCCCGCCTCGTGCGGAGTGGCTCGCGCTGCTGGCTTCGCGGTGGAAGGAAAGCAACGACAGAAGCTCGAATACGACGGTGTCCGCTTCGACGTGGAACTTCATGCCCGCCTGGTAACGGATCCGGAGCCCGTGTCGTTGTGAGGCCGGCTCTCGCCCGTGGCACCTGTTTGGTGGGGGCGAGAGGGAGACGGTGCCGGACGGCCCGCCGCCCGTAAGGACCGATGGGCCGTCGGGCGAACGTCTGTATCAGCTGACCTTGGCGGGTTCTTCGGTCCGTGCGCGGGTACTGGCGAGGCGGTAGGAGTCTGTGCCGGTTTCGATGATGGTGCCGTTGAAGGTGAGGCGGTCGACAATGGCCGCGCAGTCCTCAAGACCCGGTTGTGGTCTTGAGGACCGACGTCACGCACAGGCCCGAATTAACCAACAGCGTCCGGCCAAGCGGCCCGGGCCCGGGCTCTCCAGCGCCTCGCCACCGAACGCGCTGGCCTCACCGTGACCGGTCTCCGAAGCCGGCCGCCGCGTCACCGTCGAGGCCATGTCTCCCCGCCTCCACCAGTCCCTGTCACACTGAGTCCGGCCTCGGCGCCGCCCCGTCGGCGAGGCCCACCCCGTGGGAGGTCACCATGCAGTGCGGAAACTGTGGCGCCGGCGCCACCCAGGGCCCTGATGGGTCCTGGACCTGCAACAACCAATGCGGCTGGTCGTCCGGCGTAACCCCCACCACCCCGGAAATCACCACGACCCGCTGCAACGGCTGCGACGCCGAAGTGCACGGCCTCGATGGCCGCTACGCCTGCGGGCTGTGCGGATGGTCCAACCCCTGGAGCGAAGGTCACCGCCCTCTCCCCGGCTACGAGGACGAGGGCACCGGTCCGGCTCCGAACATTCTCCGCTGACACAAAGTCCGCCAGCGCCCCTCACGGCTCGCCCGCCTGCGGGCAGGAGCCCGTCCGCGGCAGCTTGCCCCACGATTGTTTTCCCGCTGCCGCACGCCATGCGGGTCTGGCCGACCCCGCCGTCACGCAATCCGCCGACCACGGCGTCAACGATTTCCTGCTGGTACGGGCGCAGGGCGCGCGGGCTCACGCTGTTTCCTTGCCGGAACGGGCACCCTGATCCTTGCGGCGCGGCGCAGCAGCCTGGGCGGTCTTCACCGCGCTGGCCCTGTAGCGGGCCTGCGGGCGGCCACTGTCCGGGTGGTCGACCATGTCGTGGCGGTCGACACTCCACCGCGACAGTGTCTTGCGGGCCGTGCCCTTCGCGGAATCGCCCTTGAAGCCGAGCTCGTCCGCGACCCGGTCGATCGTCCACAACTCGTTCGCCTCGACGATCGTGTCCAGGTCAACGTCGGCGACGATCGTCTTGATGTCGGGACGGCCGCTGTCGTTCAGGTCGTACCCGTCAAAGTCGGCGTCTTCGGCGTAGTACGGGCCGTGGAACTCGTCCCCGGTCAGGAACACTCCGTCGGGGAGTGCGGCATTGATCGCGGTGATGTAGTCGTCCTTGATGGCGTCGAGGTCGTACTCGTCGGCGTAGTCGCCGACCGCGGCCTGGACGGTGTGACCGATGGTGAGCTCGTTCGTGTGCTTCAGCCAGCTGCCGTAGGTGGTGGTGACGGCCATGATGGGCTCCTTGAGGTCTGAGGGGTGCTGAGGAAGAGGGCGGTTCAGAGGGCGGCGACGGCGGTGCGGACACCGGCGAAGATGCGGGCCGCGAGGTTGACCTGGGCACGCTCGCCGTCGAGGTAGCGGACGTCGTAGGCGTCGGCGCCGCTGTGCTCGACGTACAGGGAGTTGTCGTCAACGTCGAAGTACACCTTGTCGACCGCGCCGAGGAGGCCGTATGCCCGGCCGTTCGCGATACCGCGTCCGTCGATGGAGACGGAGGAGACGTTCCCCGTGTTGTAGCGGGTGACCTCGATGCCGGCGTACTCGGCCCAGTTGTTGAGGTAGATGCGGTGGTAGTTGCCGCGGATCCATTCGTTGCCACCGATGGCCATGATGTGAGCGGCAGTGAGGACGATCTTCTTGGCTTTGCGTGCGGCGCGGCGGGCGCCGATGTTGATGCGGCGGGTGAGGGAATTGGTGTCGATGACCCACCGGCCGGCGACCTTGGTGGCGGCGATGATGCCGCGGCGGGCCCAGTCGCGAATCGTGGCGACGGTGACCTTGGCGGTCTGTGCGGCGGTGGTGGTGTTCATCGGGTTCCCCTGTTCTCTTGGCGATGACCCCACTATGACTCACGTGAGTCATAGTGGGCAAGGGGTGTCACCCAGAAGAGTGAAGACCAACGAGAAAATCCAGCTCAAGACACCAACCGACGACCGACGTGCCGCACCCCTACCCGCCCGCCAGCCCCGTCTCCGGCCGACACACCTCACACGCCTCGATGTCCGGCTCCTGCAGCGCGATCAACGCCTCCTCGCGGTTGATCAGCCCGTGATCCCCCGCCGACAGGGTGCAGCCCCCGCGGTGCAGCATCGCGGGACGCCCCGCACGCTCCGGCTGAATCTTCCACGCCATCTCCGCCCGCGCCCGCTCCTGGCGCCGTCGCTCCTGCTGCTCCCTGACCTCGAGTTCCCGGATCCGGTTCTCCGTCTGCCTCAGCTGCCAACGCAGCCACTCGGCCAGGATCCTGTTCTTCTCCAGGTCGGCCACCCGGGACGGGTCGTCGGACACGGCTACGCCCCGGCCTCTGCCGGATCGTGGGTGCGCAGCAGCGCGGACCGGGCCTTGACGACATCGTTGGCGAGAGTGGACCAGAACGGATGGCCGAACACCACGGTCGACAGCTCCAGCACCCGGGCCCGATACCCGGCGATCCGCTCAGCCTGCTCCGGCGTGTAGCCGGGGCTGTCCGGCTTCTCGGAGATGTAGTTGCTGTGCAGCTGCTTGCTTGCCTCCCACCCGGGCATTGGCTCGGCCGACCACGGCAGGGTGCGGGCGTACTTCTCGCACTCTGCGCGCGCATGATGGAGGGCCGCCTGGGCGTCGAGGAGGTCTTGGGGGAACGGGAAGGATTTCACCACGCACCAATGCTACGTCTGTTCGAATATTGGATGCGAATGGCGCGCCAGCACCACCCCCGCCGTCACCCACCCGAACGCCTCCGGCCGGCGCGGCACGCTCACCCGCATGCGATAGCCCCACCCCGGGCGCACTCTGGAGGCATGAGCGCGCCCATCGTCATCCACCGGCCCTCTCCAACCGGCGGCCGGCGCGTCACTGTCCGGGGGCAGATCGCCGGGCTCGCCTACGACGACCACGACGTTGTCGAGTTTCTCCGTAGGGCCGGCCTGTCCGACCCCGGCCGTGCACGGCCTGCTGGCCACCGCCCAGGCCGGTACGGACGGCGTGAGGCCGGCCGTGATGCGGCTGTAGGCGAGCGTGGCCAGCGCCCAGTCCACCCCCAGCGGGGTGGCGGCGTGTCGGTGACTGCGGGAGTGTCTGGCGGAATGGATTTGTGCCAAATCTGGGGGGCTCGCGGGCTCCTGAGACGGGGAGCACGGCGGTGGCGCGGGGTGGCGTCCCGTCGCGCGGGCGCACCACCGCCCTGTGGAATGTGACGGTCTATCACTTTTGCCGGTTCCGGGCGACAGGTTCTGGTTGTTTTGTGACCACTTTTAGGCGGTCAGGTATCTGCTTGGTCACGGCGGATCCGGTGGGCGCCTACGCCCACCACCACTACACGTTGATACCGAGCGGGTGCTCTAGGTAGTAAGTTGCGATTCCCGGTTTTTCGGACCGGGCAGGCAAAGACCCCGGCCGTTGGTTGGTCGCCTCGCCGGGGTCTCTTGTCGCTCTTCAACGCCAGAACACAAACGAAGGGATCTCTCGTGTTCCACCGACGTCGAACCCGTCTCCCCGCACGCCCGCTTTCAGCTGCAGGGAAACTGAGCCGTGAACGTATCATCCCTGTTCCGCGCCTGGTTGAAACCTCATCCTGGGTTGTCACGGCTGTCACCGTGCGCGGCAGCATGCTCGGTGTCGCCCTATTCGGGCCGCTGATCATGATCCCGGGACTTCTTTCGCCTGACGTGCTGCCGTGCCTGGCGCTTTTGCTGACGGCCTCTCACGGATCGTCGCTGGTCCGCCAGTGGGTCCGTCTGCGCTGACCCGACCGGCCGGGTGCGGGTGCACCGCGCCCGCACCCGGCCCAGGAATCGGTCCGTCACCACACCAGCTCCGGACGGGCGGGTGCAAATACCCGCCCCAGCACCCCGAAAGAGTTCCCATGTCCATCAGTTCGCACTGGGGCCCCGAGCGGACACCCCGTTTTGGGCCGGCCATCGACGCCGAGCGCGCCGCCCTCTGCAGCGACGCGGTACGCAGCCTGGCCGCAGAGGCCGCCCAGGCCGTCGACAACTTCGTCACCCGCGCCTCCAGCCCCGAAGCGACCCCCGCCGAGCTTCTCTCCTACACCGTCGCCATCGAGCACTGCGCACAGCAGGCAAACGCGGCCCTGGTCGTCCTTCAGCGCTCTCAAGGGAAATCACTCACCGAGCTCGAGCCCTTGATGAACGTCACCGCGGACCGGCTGCGCAAGAAGTACCCGCCAAGGACTGTCGAGAAGCAGCTCGCCGCTCGCGCCAAACCCTCACGTACCGTCCCGCCTGCCGTCACAGCCTCATCCGCCCCGACCAGCCTCTCGCTGCGTCATCCCCGCCAGCGTCTGGCCTGCGCGCTCACTCTCATGTGGAAGCAGTCCGGCCTCCCCCAGCACGCGCTCGCACAGCGCATGAACATTCACCGCTCCTACATCTCCCGCATCCTCTCCGGTGTCAGGCCCGTCACCGTGAGGACCGTCCAACTGATCGCCGAACACTGTCAGGGCGACCCCGAGCTCGTCCTGCCGCTCTGGGACGTCACCGCCGACCCGCAGGACCGGCACACCGCGGACCCGGTACAGGCCCTGCGCTTGTACCTGCGCGCTCTGCACTACGCCGCCGGGTCCCCCAGCACCGACAGGCTTCTCGATTCGGCCGGCCCCACCCTCAGTGCCGCCGATCTCAAGCAGGCGTTCTGCGGCCCCGGAACCCCCAGCTGGCCGGTGGTCTGCCACCTCGCAACCGCCCTGCAGAGCCTGCCCGAAACCGTCCACCCTCTGTGGCGCAGCACCCGGCCCAGCGCTACCGGTGTCAGCAGCTACCCCGCCGACGCCTTCGGCTGACCAGAGCCGGCAGAGAGAAACGATCATGAAGCCGCCATCGCTGACCGTCCTCACCACCGCCTTCTACGCCTTCTACGACCTGCACTGCCCCGTCTATCACGCCTACGCGCAGGCCCATCTCCCGCCGGAGGAGGCGCAGGTAGCTGTCTCGCACCTTTTCAACCTCGTGGCCGACAACTGGACCAGCGTCGTCTCCGAGCGACATCCCTCCGCATGGGCCTGGAACCGGCACACCAGCACGGTCGCCCGCCGCAGCGGCCACATACCCACCGCCGTAGAAGACGCCTCCCTGCTCCACGACCAGCTCCTGCTGAACGTTGATCAGATCGCCACCGTGACAGGCACCGAACCCGCGACCGTCACCGCACTTCTCGCCGCCGCCCACCGGGATGCCCGCAGCGGGAGGGCACGCCCGCGGCCGTGGACAGCTAAGGCCGGACCATTGATGCCGACGGGACCAGGGTGGCGCAGAACGCTCTGCCTCCGGGCGGCAGCGCTCTGACCTGCTACTGATTATCAGTCCTGCCGATTAGGCTCCCGTCGTGGCGAAACCGAGACAGGACATCAGGTGTCGTCTGCCGCGAGAATGTCAGCCGTTCTGCCATGGGAACCTCGAACCGGACCGGCCACAACTCGGCCAGCGTGCCCCGCTGCCGCGCACCCGCCGCGGAGACGTACTCGACCTCGAAGTCTTCCGCGGACCTTGGAACTTCCAACGCTCTGCCACCCCGGCCTCCGGTACGACGCCGTCCAGACGCTACGAACGTAGAACCGCAGTACCCGCAGTACCCAGAGAAGACTGAGACACCCCACAACTTGCCCGGACATGACCGAGACACCCACTCACATGCCCGGAGATCTCCGAGACTGCCCGGACATCACAGAGACAGTGTCGTCTGCCACGAGAACGTCAGTGGTCCTGCCATCAGGAGTGTCAGTCGGGTTGTCGGCGGAACGGTGATCTGGTCGAGGGTCGAGGTAGCGCAGTTGACGCGGCAAGCTGGCTGGAGTCCGAATTGGATTACGAGGCCGTCGTCGAGGGCAGCTCGCCTACTCCGTGCTCGACAAGCGCGTTGTAGACCGCCATGTAGAGGGTTCCTGCGGCATCTGCTGAGGCGTGGATGTCCAGGCGCAGGATCTGTCCGTCGCCTGGCATCAGGAAGAGCTCCACCCTGCCGTTGTCGACCTCCACCCACATGTTCAGCCACCAGATATCGGAGCCTGCCTTGGCGGCAGCGCCCTGGAGATGGCCTTCGCCCTTCTCATACTCGTCGAAGTGCTCCAGGACGTTCCGGATCGTGACCAGGTTCGGGACTGCCTTGTTGAATGCCGCCCGAGCCTTGTCCACTGGACTCTGCGCCGGGGTGCCAGTGAAGGTCCGCGAGGTGAGGTCTACGGCTCGCAGGAAGTCGCGTAGCGCGGAGACGAACAGGAGCGTGTCCGCTTCCTGTTCCAGCCCTGGGTTTGGTGTCGCAGGCGTGGCCCCGATTGGGCTGGCAAAGGGAGGGGGCTCGCTGAGCCTGCGAGCCTGGAGCTGTACGGCGGCCAGCCACCGCGCCAGATGGTCGCGGGCCTGAAGGTGAAGGTCTATTCGCTGCGGCTCGGTTGTCATGCCCGGCATCGTGTCAGCTGATTCGACGGGCGCGGTCGCCTCCCTGCGGATGCTCTCCCAGCCATCACCGCTTGACACACCTCATGGCAGAACAGCTGACATCCAGTGACAGACCCCACTGACGTTCCGATGGCAGCCGACAGACAGGACAGCAGACGACATTTATTGTTCAACTCTACTCCCGGAAGTGAATCAGATCGGGTTAAAAAAGCAGGTTAAAAATGAGGGTAAGCGGTGCTAAGGTGAGGGCACGAGAGGAGATGCAATGGCATCCGAGGAAGAGCTGTTCGCAAACATCGACGCGCTGCTGGAGGAGGAGCCGCAGCTCCCGCCCCCGGCGGAGCGCGCCCGCCTTCGTGAGGCCGCCGGCATCACCCAGGCCCGCCTCGCGACCGCGCTGAGGTCGTCCGTGCAGACGGTCAAGAACTACGAGAACGGCCGCTCCGAGCCGAAGTCGCCGCGCCTGGAGGCGTACCAGCGGCTCCTCAAGGGGTGGGCGGCGAAGTACCCCGCCCACGGAGCTCCCGCCGCCGCGCCGCAGCAGCCCGCCCCGGTGCCCGACACATTCACCGGCCCGGCCACGCCCGAGCCCGCCGACACGGCACAGGCCCCCGCCGCTCCGGCCGCGCCGGAGCGTCCCGCCCGTCCGGCCGGCCGCCCGGCGACGTCGTCCCGGCGCCCGGCGGCGAAGAAGGCCGCCGCGCCCGCGACCGACCCACGCTTCCCGCACGGCCCACTGGCCGTCCTGGACGGCGACGGCTCCGCGTACGCGGTGGGCGGCGTCGTGCTGGACTGCCCGGCGACCACCGTGCCGGAGCTGGTGGAGTGGACGCTGCGCGAGTCCGGTCTCGGTGCCGCGAAGCTCAACCGGTACGGCAAGGACTCCGACCCGCTGATCGTGCTCACCGCGGCCGCCGCCGTGAAGCTCGGGCTGCCCGAGCGCCTGGAGGGCCACGAGCAGCGCCGCTCCCTGCGCCTGCCGGAGGACCACCCGGTCGTCAAGCAGGTCGCGAAGGCCAAGTGGCAGCTCACCCAGCGCGGGTTCGGGCCGTGGGCGCGGATCTACCGCAAGGCGCAGGGCCGCGACCGGCAGTGCGTGCAGCTGGCGATCCTGTCCTGGGACGCCCTCGATGAGCGGTCCTGGCCCGGCGTCGCGGAGATGGAGCCGGCCGACATCGCCCGCGTCCTCGGCGTCTACGCGACGCGGGTCATCACCCCGCGGGGCTCCACCGCCGTCTCCGGCCTGGAGCTGATGACGGCGCTGCGCCCGCCGACCAAGGCCGTGCAGGACCCGGCCACCGGGAACTGGGTGTCCGGCTACAACGCGGGCAGCCTGGGCACGGAGCCGATGGAACCGGCGCCGCCGGAGGCCACCCCGGAACACCCCGTCGTCGTCAACAGCGGCTGGACGGGCGGGTTCCTGAATGAGGAGGCGTACCAGTGGGTGCGGTCGGTGAACACCCTCACCGACGAGGAGAGCCTGCTGCCGTTCGCGGTCGGCCTCGACCTGAACACGGCGTTCCTCGCCGCCGCGGCCCGCCTGGTCGTCGGCCTCTCCGCCCCGGACCACTTCCACGCCCCGAAGTTCAACCCGAAGATCCCCGGGAGCTGGCTGGCCGACCTCAGCCACATCGAGCTGGACCCGCGCCTGCCCTCGCCGTTCACCCCGGACGGCTCCCGGCCGACGGGAGCCGCCTGGTACCAGACCCACACCCTCGCCTACGCCCAGGAGCTCGGGCACGACGTGCACCCGATCGAGGCGTACCTGCGCCGCGAGACCGGCGCCTACCTCGACCCGTGGCACGACCGCCTCAAGAACGCCTACGTCGACACCCTCGCCGACATGGGCGTCACCAAGGACCTGGACGACCGCCAGTTCCTCGCCGCGATGGAGCAGCACAAGCAGAACGACCCGGCCCTGGCCGCCGTCCTGTCCGCCATCAAGGCCACGGTGAAGGGCGGCGTCGGCAAGCTCCGCGAGCGCCCCCAGGGCAAGCACTACAAGGAGGGCGAGACGTGGCCGGCCCTGTCCCGGCCGACGTGGCGCCCCGACATCCGGGCCGCCGTCATCAGCAAGGCCCGGGTCAACATGCACCGCAAGCTCAACAACATGGTCAAGATGACCGGGCTCTACCCGCTCGCCGTGCTCTCCGACTGCGTCGTCTACCCGAGCCCGGGTGAGAGCCCGCTCGACTTCCTCCCCTACGCCGCCTCGGGCAAGCCGCAGCCCGGCGGGTTCCGCCTCGGGCCCACGCCCGGCCTGGCAAAGCTGGAGGGCGTCCAGCCGATGCTGTGGGCGGTCGACCTGATGGAGAAGGGGCTGAACCCGGCCCGCCACATCAAGGGCGGCGACGCCGTCCTGGACGAAGGGGAGTAACCGGTGGGGGACATCGACGACGCGATCGAGCGGGCCGACCGCGAGGCGTTCACCAAGGACCCGCCCAAGACGTTGAAGGGCCAGATCGGGTTCCTGCTCAAGCAGTTCGGCAGCGCGAAGGCCGTCGCCCAAGAGCTCGGGGTCACCGCCGACTCCGTCAACCGCTACCGGCGCGGCGCCCGCAAGCACGCCCGCGCCGACGTCGCCGCGAAGATCGACGACACGGTCAAGGCCCGCTGGCAGCCGCTGGTGCGCAAGCGCCGACAGAAGCAGGCCGCCACCACGGGCGGGATCACGGTGGAGACCCGGGCCCGGTTCGGCTACCAGTCGTCCGCTGGATCGACCGACGACGGACGGTTCCGCCGCCTAACCGTCAAGCTCCCCGCCGCATACGCACAGCGCCTCTTCGACGCCCGCGAAACAGGGGCCAGCGACCAGGACATGCGTGGGATCATCGCCGAAGGGTTTAAGGAAGTGTATTTCCAGGACGGCGGAGGCCGCGCCATGGGACTCTCGGACGTCACCCTAAATGACATCGATTACCTCGATCTCGAATACTGAATAGGAGCGAAAGCGTGACTACTGAATTCCCGGCCTGAGCCGAAGCACGATAGGTGCCACCGAAGCAGGCTGGTTGTCACCAAGATCGCTGTGGGGGTCGCTCGCTTCGCCTTTCAGTGGAGAAGAATGTAAAGCAGGCAGCCGACGGCGGTGAGTACTAGCAGCGGCACCAGGAGGGCGAGGCGCGCCCTCCGCCCACTGCGCAACCCCACAGGGCCAAGAATGATGGATCCGGTGATCTCGGGGAAGCGAGGCTCGTCCCATTGATAGGTATCGTCGTCTTGGAGGGTGCCTAGACAAAGTCCGCCGGTGAGGTGGCGCTGCCAGCGGCGGCCCGCCGCATCGGTAAACACCGTAGTGACTTCGGCCAGGCGCGGCCGTTCACCTGATGCGGGCAGCTCGACCTCATGCGTGCATTCGTCTTGCAGGTCGAAGGACTCCGAGCAGTGCAGTATCGCAGGGCCCGCAGTGTGGATCACCTGCACGTCCGTGACCGGTAACGGGCCCCGATTGACGACCGATACCAGCCAGGGTTCTGGTGCACTGCCTGGGTCGTCAGCGGTAGGTCTGCGGGTGAGCCGGATCTGTACGGTTCTGGCCTGCGCCACCTCCTCCGACCTAGCGCGGCTGAGCGAATGAGCCATCTCGGCGGCTTCGTCAGCGGAGCGCCGCCGGTCCGCTTCGGCCTCCTCTCGGCGCTCCTTTGCGATCACCCGCCGGCGGTCCGCAACGGTGATCCATAGCGCCGTCAGGCTGGTGAGTAGGCCGACGATGGCAGTCGTGAGTGTGATCACCACACAAGGCTGATGGGGACTCATTGTTCTGTCCATGGCCTGACGGAGCAGTACATCTGGTGACAACAGTCATGCTTTCCGCGCTGCCGGTGACAGGCGATATGCCGACCTGGTGGCAACTACCGTGCTTCACCGCGTCAAATCCGCTGGTCAGCGGCCACCAACGGTGACAACTATCGCGCTTCGACACACGGCCTGAGCCGAAGCAAGATAGCTGTCACATAGGCAGGCTTCTTGTCACCGGCGGGACCTACTGCTGATAGGCGGCTGGTCGCGCGTGAGTGAGTGCGCTCCACCGCTCCAGTTCGTCCAAGTGGCTGCCGACTACTGTTGCCCGGGCGACCTCTTCGGCTTCCTTCGGTGTCGGCTCACCCTGGCGGGTGATCAACTTCAGCGGCCAGGCCGGAGTGCCCGGCTGTTCGCCGTCGAAGGGGTGCCAGTTCCAGGCTGCATCGAACCGCCAGGCGCGCCCGTCCCGGTCAACAACCTCATCACCCAGTTCGAGGAAGGCGTACGGACGGAAGAACAGCTCGATGCGTATGGGTTCGCCGCCGGCCGGATCGATCGTGTAGCCCTGGTCCTCGAGGGAAGGGTCGTGGGTCTCACCCTGCTGCAGGACCTCAAGGTAGGACGCGGGCCGGGGCAGCATGCCGGTGATCAGGGGCGCATCGAAGTGGTGGACTGCCTGGACGTGCACCACGGTCGCTGGGATTCCCACCAGGCAGGCATCGCCCGGCTTCAGTGCGGTCTCCGCCGGTTCCGTTCGGAAGATCTCCCACTCGCGGGCCGCGGGCGTTGGAAGCGCCCTCTGCCCGTTCCACCTGAAGTTCTCGGCCTGTGGGTCCACTTCCAACCACGGCCACCGCACGGACACGTGGTAACAGGTGACGTCGGTGACGGCGGTCTCAGTGAACTGGCACTCCAGTAACAGCACGTCACCGGGCCTGTAGTCGTGGCTCATGAACGCATTGTGCATGCCGTCACTGACAGTGGTCGATCGCCTTGGCCAGGCGCTCGGCGCGGTCTTCGAGCAGTGGCTTGAGGGCTTCGTAGTAGGGCTGGTGGTCAGTTGTGCGGAGCCAGTGGAAGACGTTGTGTCGCTCCCGGGTCCAGACGGCGCGCAGTGCGGGGTCGGGGGCGATGTGTGGCGGGCAGGGTGCGAAATCGGGCTCGCCTTCGGTGACGCGGGTCCAGATGTAGGCGCTGACGGCCAGGCGCCGGCGGTCGTCTCTGAGGGGCTTTCGGCGGCTGGTGAGGTCCGGGAGCTGGGTGAGCATGTGCTGCCAGTTCTCGGGTTCCAGCGTCCAGGTGGCGAGGGCCTCGCGGCGGTGTTGGTAGTCGATGGCGGGGCCTGCGAGGAGCTTGGCGGTGATGGCGTCGAGGGCTTGTTCGAAGTCGCGGACCGTGCCGCTGGTGCGGAGGTGACGGTTCAGCAGCTGCGTGTAGCCGAGCCTCTTGCTCTCGGGGTTGATCCCGAGGAAGTGGGCGGCTTCGTCGAGGGCTCCGCCGCGTGCGCGCCGGACAAGGAAGACCGAGGCTGTGCGTCGGCGCATCTTGGGGGTGATGTCCGAGAAGAAGCTGAGGTGGCGTTCGGCGAGGGCTTGGGGCAAGCAGGCGGGAACGTGTTCGGGCCGCAGGCTGGCACCGGTGGAGGGGAGGCGGAGTCCGCCTTTGCCGGTGCGGCGGAAGGTGGGAACGATTGTGTCGGCGGCGAGCTGGAAGCGCTCGGAGCATGCACTGCGCTGCTTCTTGAAGTTCTTGTCCCAGATCAGGTGCCGTGTGGGCGGGATTCCGCTGCGGGTCCGGTTCTCCTCGGGCGCGAGCGGGGAGAGCGCTTCGCGCAGGTCGGCGGCGGTCAGGAGGCGATCGGTGACCTGGAGGAGGCCGGCGCAGGCGAGGGCGTCGACGGGGGCCGCGGCGGAGCGGTATGGACGGGAGTCGACTCCGTCGTGGATGGCGAGGTGCCGGTCGACGGCCGCGGCGAGTGGGCGGGTGGTGCCGACCGGCTGGATGCGCGGCCAGCAGATCGTGACGAGTCCGGCGAGCAGGATGAGTTCGGTGAAGTACTGCTGTGCTTGCCGTTTGGTTCGGCCGGGGCCGAGCAGGCCGAGGATCTTGCGCTGGAGCTCGAGCAGGGCGGGTCCGGGCTGATGGTGCCGTGGGTCGTGCGCGAGTGGTGCCCCGCAGGGGGCGCCGGGCCGGCTGGTCGGGACGTCCTGGGTCGTGGAGGACCGGCAGTGGGCGGGGTGGACCCCAGTGGCGGCGGGACGGGGGACCAGCTGTATTGGTCCTCGTTCGCTCGGCGGACAGCGGCCACGGCGTGATCGGCGGCCAGGTGCTCAACAACCCAGGCCTGCCGGGGCCACGCCGACCTCCGCCGTCCGTGCGCCGGGCCGACCGCCGCTCAGGTCGACGGCGGCGTGGCGCCGGGCAGCTCGCCAGCGAACTCCCACCACTGCTCGATGGTCCACACCGCGACACTGGAGCGGTCAGTGGACATCCGCAGCCACACCTCCTCGCCGCCGGGCATGAGCGCCACCTCCAGGTGCGCCGCCTCCCACGTGCCCACCGGGTACATCCACTCCAGGCCGTCGTTCGGCCAGGTCCGCATCGCCACCGTGCGCACGCTCAGCGCCGCGGCGAAGGCGTCCAGCGCCGCCTTGGGTATCCGCACCTCCGCCGGCTCCCGCTCGATCCCCGCCACCGAGCCCCCTCCGCCTCGTGCGGCGGGCCCGCGCCCGCCGTCGCGGATCAGCGTGACAGACGCGCCCCGAGCCCGGTGCCACGCTGTGAGGCTAGGAGACTCACAGGCCGTTTTCCCAGGTGGGCGGGGTGATCTGTGAGGCTGTGAGCCTGTGAGGTGGAGCTCGCGCCTGTGCTCCCGTACGCCCTGGTGGTGCCCGCCGGCGCGGAGGACGATGGAGTCGTGGGCGAGGACAACGAGGACCAGGAGCACGGCGTCGAACCGGCGCGGCCGCCGCTGACCGTGGCCCGCGCCCGGGAGATGACGGCCGGGCTGCGCGAGGCGATGGACGACGTCCGGCGCTCCGTGGCGGTGCTCGCCGCCCGGGTCCGCGCCGCGCACGCCGCCCGCGTCTGGCTTCCCCTGGGTCACGGCAGCTGGGAGTCGTACTGCCGGGTGGAGTTCGGCATCAGCCGCGCGCAGGCGTACCGGCTCCTCGATGTCGCCCGCGCGCTCGCCGCGATCCACGACGCGGTCGCCGCCGGTCCCGAGACGTCCCGCACGCGAGACAGCGACCCGGGCGCCGCGGCCGCGCTCGACTACGGCCTGTCCCAACGGGCCCTGATCGCCGTCTCCGGCCGCAGCGGCGACGTCGCGGAGATCATCACCCGCCGCCTCTCCACCCTCGCCCACAGCGGCCTCCAGGCCCTCGATGACCCCACGGTGCGCGCCGTGGTCCGCCAGGCCGTGCGCGACGTCCGCACCGCGCCGCCCCCGGCGCCCGTCGAACCGCCGGCGGACCCGGCTGTCGCCGCGCTGCGCGCCGTCGTCGACGACCTGGCCGCCTGCTCGCACCAGCTCGGGGAGCTGATGCTCGAAGTCGCCCCCGCGTACCTGTCCGACACCGAGGCCGCCGACGTCCTGGCGCTCCTGTGCGACGAGATCGGGGAGACGGTGGAGAACGGACTCGCTGCCCGCCGCTACGCCCTGACCGGTGACCGCCGGGCCCTGGCCGGGACGGTTCTGTAGTCGCTGCTGCTCGTGGTCCTGGTCGTCCTCGTGGTCTGTTGCCCGGTCGGTTCCGGGTGCAGCGCAGCATTTGTATGGGCCGGGCGGGACAAGGGTGCTGCTCGTACAGCAGGCCGGCGCGCTCGCGCAGTGGCGGCCCTGCTGCTGTAGCGACTCGATGGCAGCAGCGGCGGATCGGCGAGCCGCGGCTTATTCCAGAAATCTGGAACGGTCCGGTTCACCTGGTGCTACCGGCTCGGGGGCGGCCCCGGCCGGGAACGACGACGGCGCCCTCCCGGTGGGGTGGGCGCCGTGGCGGTGGCGAGGCAGGAGCTGCGGATTATCCGGCCAGTCGCAGTGAGGGCTGGACATCCTCGAGGGGAGCATCTTCACCACCGTCGGGATCCGGGTCGAAGTCGGTGCCGGTGCGGCCGTCACGTACGCGGGGCGGGCGGATGTCACCGACCGGGAAGTTGATGGGCCACACGTGGGTGTCCGGGGCATTGAGGTGGTTGGTCATGTGGGCGAGGGACTCGTAGCCGGCCAGCAGCGGGTGGATGAGCAGCGTGCCCTTGCGCTGGCGTTCGCTGATGATGCCCTTGTCGCGCAGCTGGCTGATGGCTCTGGAGACGGCGGACTGAGACAGCCCGAGGCGCTCCGCGATCTCCTGCTGACGAATGTGGACCAGGCCGCCGGGCTCCTGGCGCGCGGTGAGCACGTCGAAGATGTCCCGGGCGGTGGCCGACAGGCAGGCGTTGGGGAGGACCTCGAACAGCTGCGGGTTGTGGAATCCAGGGATCGTGCTGCTCATCGCGAGGTCTCCTTCTTCCCGACCTTCGGAATCTCGATCTGGTGCTCCAGCAGTACCTTCTGCAGCGACACGACCAGCTCCCGGTGGTGGTCACTGCCCCACCCGTAAGCGTAGAGCGGATTCAGTCGGTACAGCCCGCGCTTCTCCTTCCACGTGAAGTTGTGGCGGGAGAGCTCCCCGATGGCCTTGCTGACCTTGGTCTGCGAGCAGCAGAAGTGCTCGCCCAGCTTCGCCTGGGTCGTCTTCACCAGGGCCTGCCGGTCGTGGTGCGTGACCAGGTAGTCCAGCACGTCCCGGGCCACCGTGGTGAGCCGGAACTTCCACAGGTTCGCCTGCAACACGTCCGAGACGCTGGAGTGGTTCGTCCCGTAGAAGGCGTAGGGCCGGCGCTTGCGGTCGTAGGTGAACGTCCCGCCCTTGGACAGCTCCTTGAACTTGTTGAGCAGGGCGGCAGCCGATTCGAGGCCGTTGACGTCGTCCCGCTCCGGGGCCGGGACGGGAGCCAGCGGCGGCGTCCGCAACGGCGCCGGTGCACTGCTTCTCAAGCGCTGAGCCACTGACTTCCCTCCATGACCATTGAGGCGCATAACATACCTCATGAGTGATGTTATGCGCGAGATCCATTCACCTTCGGCGCGTCCCTAGCCAGGGACGATCTAGTCGGCTAGGCCGCATACATCTCGGGCTCCGCGACCACGATCTATGCGTGCGGGGGAATAGAACTTTCGCGTTTCAGCAGGTCACGGTTCCGCGCCTATCTGATCTTTAGAGGCCCACCCCCTACGGCCCGCACCGCGCCCCTCCAACCGCTCCATGCAGCGGCGAGGATGCGGCCGGGCGGGGGATGCCGCGGATCCATCCGCCGGCAGCCCGCCAGCTGCTGCACCTCGGTGCCCGGACGGGGCTGAGGCGGCTTCGCGTGCGGCTCTGTGGGCCGGGTATGGACCGTAGGCGGCACCAGCGGAGCTGCGTCTCGGGTTGTACCGGCCGTGACGCTCAAAAGCATGGAGGCGTGGCCGGTGCCGGTGGTGGGTTCCGCCGTGCGGCCTGGCGGCCGAACGGCTCGCGTACCTCCGCGCGCCGAATTCCGGCATTCCCATATCGGGCTTCCGTTCTGTGGCTAGGCTATTTATGGCCACGTAATTTGAATTCGTGCGGTGAGTTTATGGGCCGGGATCAGGGGTGGTGTGGCTGGAGTCCAAACGCTACACAGCGACTGCCTCTGATGCATCACTCTGGTAACGCGTTCCCCCTCCAGGGTGATGCGTGACGTAAACAGTCCCGCCGTAGCGGGTTGCCGTGTATGCTGGCGGGGTATTGGTGAACGTGAGCGGCCGGTTTCGAGGGCGGGGGAGGGGTTCGGGTGGAGCGCAGCGGAGCCCGTCACTGCGGTAGGGCCGGCCCCCGATCGGGCCAACGGACCGTCACTCTCGTTGCCGGGGTGGTGGGTGGAAACCCCAAGCCCTACACAGTCCCGCGCGTGATGCACCCCCCGTCGTAGCCAGCCCCGGTGATCGCGCTTGCGCGGTCACCCCCAATTCGCGCAA